>NZ_JABKCA010000070.1 GCF_013166655.1 Lentimicrobium sp. L6 | reverse complement strand
AGCAACGGCCTTTTAAGCCGTGGGTCCTGGGTTCGAATCCCAGCGGGATCACAGATATTTTTAAAAATCCGATTAGCGTTTAGTTAATCGGGTTTTTTTATTTGGGGTCATAATGAAAATTCGTTTAAAATACTATCCCAAATAAAAAAATCAAATGAGCATAGTGAGCACATTTAGTAATTTCAAAGTGGATCCCTCTTGGGAACCTAAGATTATCTTAGTGTGATTACAGAATATGGATTTTAATTTGTTATATAAGCAAATTATTGTGGAGATTGAAATGGTACAAGAATGTCTATTTTATTAACCTCTAGACTATTTCTGTATGAATAGTTTTGATTTTTGCATTTTACCCTGATTATTCAATTCTATAAAATAAAATCCATTGTTTAGTTTACTTAGGTCAAGTTGTGTTTTATTTGTTAATGGTGTTTCCTTTTTAAAACAGACTTGGCCTTGGTGATTATAAATTGTGATGAATGAAAATGGTGAATGTGTCTCTACAAATACTCTATTATTAACTGGATTTGGAAATAGTTCCATTCTATTGTCGATGACTTTGTCTAAGCCCATTATTGATTCACAATCTATATTGGAGAATTCCGATTCACCACAATCATCATATACTGCTTTGGCTTTATAACAAGCTGAAGTACCTTCTGGGATTAAATCTATATATGTTGTGTCTTGGATTAACTCAGTATTGATTATTGTATTATCTCGGTATAATTGATATCCTTGAAAATCCATTGGCATTTCATCATTAAATATATAAACTCCAAGATTCCAGCTATAATGCATATCTAAGTCTGCTAATCTCTGCCAAGTAATACCATCTGCTGAAAATAGATCTGAATTTGGATTGTCAGTATATTCTCCAGCTCCAGCTCCATTTTCTGTACAAATCATTCTAAATCCTACTTGTAGTTCTTCATTTATATCAATTTGAATTGGGGTAGATAGTGTAAAGGTATTCCATTCATCATATTCTATCTCTGATATTTCTTGTTCATAAATTAAGCTCCCTGCATTTGGTCCCTGCCAAATAAGAAGATATAACGATGAAATGGAGTTTTTAGGAAAAAATTTGACTGCATATATTTTAGTTGTTTCAATGACGGGCAATTGTTCAATGTCCCATTTTGCTGCAAACCACAGTTCTAAATTACTACCTAGCCCAATTGTATTTACTCCATTATCATGTTGTAGCCACTGATTAATGGAATATGGGTTTTCACAATTAATAATAATTTCAGGTCCACCAGGGTGACAATTTGCAGCTAAATTCTTTGGAGCCTTACAGTCTTCTGTAATTAAACCAATAGAATTGAATTCAACTTGGGAAAACAATATAGTAGTAATGCTAATTGAAATTAATACTAAAAAGATTTTACGGGAAATATCTGATGTTTTCATAATAATTTTTATTGGAGGTAAAAGTATATTATTTGCTATGATAGATAGACATCAAAAATATTAAAACAGTTGCATTAAGAGTCTGTAAAAGAGGAGGGTAGTTGAGTGAAAGATAATGAAATATTTAATCATACAATATACCAAAATCTCATTAATACACTATCAAATTGAATTATTCTTCTGATTCCTGATAACCAAATAATTTTTTACTTTTTATTTGGTCTTTCACATAATTCGATACCATAGTCTCCCATTTGGGATTGTTATTTTTGATGTTCTTCAGGACGTCTTTTGGAAAAACAGTCATGAACTTTTTGTTTACCTGTTCAATATCCAATATTTTTCTATTGGTTATCAAATATTCGTAGATGAATTGTAAATCCATTGGAAGTTCTAGATCCTTACTGGTTTTTAACTGCTTGGTTTTGCCATTGTAGGACGGATATACATAGAGCTTCATATTATCGGTAAATAGCTTTCCAAATGCCTCTAAAATACCACCTTTAAGCTCGCTATAGTATTCCTTATTAAATATCTTCTGAAAAGTGTGGAAGCCAATAACTATCCTCAGGTTTTTTATTTTAAACTGACTGAAATAAGAAACCAGCTTATAATAATACCTATAATCGGAAACCATCACATTTTGACCTATACCATTCAGTATATCAACTCTGTCTAAAAAATCCTGCTCCGAGAAATCGCCATTGTCCAATAAGTTGTTCATGGTAATTTCGCACATGGTAATTGTATGTTTTTTATCGTGGTCGGGATCGTTTTTAAACATACTATAACTACTTCTGATCATGTCGAGTCCTGCGTAGGTGATGGGTCTAAAGCCTCCTCTAAATACCATGAGGTTTTTCTTATAGACCATTTCGCTGGGTTGCTGTAAATCGCCATTGGAATCGAACATGATAGCTCTAGCCATTCCATTTTTTACCAGTTGTACCCCTAGTAATCTATTGTCCACGTAATCCAAATCGGGACCACACATGCGAATCATGGTGATTTCTATTTGATCTTTCTCCAGAGAGTCGAGTAAGGATTGGAGGAATGCGTTGGGATGTTGATGGTGATGAAAGCAAGCGTAGATAAGGTTGGTTCCTAAAATACCTAGTGTTTGTTGCTGTTGAAGACTGTCGTTTTCTAGCATCCTCACATGGAGTATTACTTCGTTGGCTTGTCCTTTTGGAGTTAATTGATATCTAACCCCTAACCAACCATGGCCTTCTCTATCTTTAGTAAAGTTGATGGTGGTTACGGTGTTGGCAAAAACAAAAAATCTGGTTTCAGGTTTAATCTTTTCTTTCAAAACACCAGTTAGTTCATTAGCTTCTGTTTTGAGCATTTTGAGCAATCGTTCCTGAGATACATATCTACCATTGGCAGAAGGGCCATATATATTATCGCTAAACGACATATCGTAAGCCGAAATAGTTTTAGCTATCGTTCCCGAAGCAGCTCCGGCTTGAAAGAATGTTCTGGCTACTTCCTGTCCAGCTCCAATTTCTGCAAAACTCCCGTAAATAGTGGGATCAAGATTAATTTTTAGGGCTTTCCTATGGTGACTTAAATTGGTGTTATTTTCCATTATTTAATTCTGGTATTAGAACTCCAAAATTACAGTTTATCTTGATAGTTTTAAAAAGTTTTATTTAAATATTGTGTTTAACATTCTTTTTAGTTCCTCTGGTTTAAAAGGCTTACTCATATAATCGTTCATTCCAGCATCTAGACATGCTTCTTTATCACCTTTCATTGCATTGGCAGTTAGTGCGATAATTTTTATGGGTTCCGCTTGTTTGATATCTTCCTCAAATTCTCTTATTCTTTTTGTGGATTCAATGCCATCCATTTCTGGCATTTGAATATCCATAAAAATAAGGTCATAATTATTCTTGGTATACATATCTAAAGCAATTTGGCCATTTGCTGCGGTTTCAACCTTATGACCCAATCTTTCTAAGTGCATTTTTGCAACTTTTTGATTGATAGGGTTGTCTTCTGCCAAAAGGATAGTGAATTGCCTAGGGTTTGGGTGGTCTTCGCTCATTGCCATAGATTTTTTGGTAATATCTTCTTCTTTCTTTTGTTCAATAAAATGCGTTTTCATTGATTTATCATAATCAATCCAGAACCAAAATGTGGATCCTACCCCTTCTTTACTTTCTACACCAATATCTCCTCCCATTAGTGTGGTTATGTTTTTAGAAATGGCAAGCCCAAGTCCAGTACCACCATATATTCTAGTTGTACTACTGTCAATTTGAGAAAAAGATTGAAAGAGTTTCTTGATTCCAGAGTTTGAAATACCAATTCCTGTATCTATGATATCGAATTTAATTCGAGTATGTGTATTGGTAAGTTTGATAGGATATACTTTTAAGGTGACTCCTCCAACTTTGGTAAACTTGATGGCATTATTCAAAAGATTAATTAAAACTTGTTTCAAACGATGAGGATCGCCTTTCACCCAAATTGGTATTTCTTTTGATATTTCACTTGAGAAGGTAAGTTTGCTTTCTTGTATTTTAAACTTAAAAATTTCGATAATCTCATTAATAACTTTGGTGATATCAAAATCGATATTCTCAAAGTCAATTTGGCCTGCTTCAATTTTTGAGAAGTCGAGGATATCGTTGATTAGAGAAAGTAAATTATTTGCAGATTGGTGTATGGTTTTAGTAAAGTCGACTTGTTTTTCATCTAATTTAGTTTGTTTGAGTAGGTCGGTCATGCCTATGATTCCATTCATTGGAGTTCTAATTTCATGACTCATGTTGGCAAGGAATTCACTTTTACTTTTGTTAGCCGAATCGGCTTTTTCTTTAGCAGCAATAAGTTCGTTCTCAATTCTTTTTCTTTCCACAATTTCTTGCAAAAGGGTGTCCATATTTCTTTGTAATTCGGTGGTCCTATTTTTAACCAAATCTTTAAGATCAGATTCTTTTTGTCTAAGGGTGTTGACTCTAATTCTGTACATAATTATGCCAATAAATATGGCAAAAGTAAGAAGGATAAGGTAAAACCAGACTGTCTGTGTAAAAAGAGGCTCAATTATTATACTATTTTTTACTGAAGCAATTCCCCATTCATTATGACCATTGTCTGCTTTTACTTGGAAATCAAACACTCCAGGAGGAAGGTTGGTATAGGTAATAGTAGTTTTATCACCCATTTTTATCCACTTTGTATCATAGCCATTAAGTTTAACTTGGTATTTGATGTTTTGTGGGCAAGAGTAAGACAGGCTAGCATAGCTAAAGGTAAAACGATGTCTACCTGATGTTAGCTTTATATTTTCAATAGAGTTGTAATTTATACTGTCTATTTCAATATTGTTAATGACTATTTTTGGTGTTCCGTGGTTCTTTTCTTCTTTGTTTGTTTTAATACATATTAACCCATCTATGGATGGGACCCAGATCTCATTTTTTTTGGATATTAATGATGCCGTTGCTCCTGCACATTCATATGCACCTAAACCACTTCTTTTATCATATATTTTCCAGTTGATTTTAACCTTAGAGTTTGTTTGAGCTTTTATCAGTTCTGCTATACTCACTTTAATAATGCCAATATTTGTGGTCAGCCAAAAATTCCCTTTTTGATCAGGAATGATATCAAAGACAGCATCGGTAGGGATGCTTTTCTCACTGCCAAAATTGAAAATATTGTTCTCAGTAATATGAGAAATCCCAGTTTTAGTGGCCACCCAATACGAATTATCTTTGTCAACATAGGTGTTGAAACATAAATTGTTAGCAAGACCAGAATTTGTATTGAGAATATTAATTTCACCACTAGGGGAAATAATATTTATTCCTCCATTATCGGTACTAATGATGATGTTTCCATTTAAATCTTCATCAATTCCAAGAATGAAATTTGAGGATAACCCATTGCTCTTGTTGAAATAAGACCATCTTTTCCCATCAAATCTACTAATCCCATTGGCTCTTGTTCCTATCCATATATTTCCATTGCTATCTTCAAAAGCTAATCTGCTTAATTTACCTCTTAGACCATTTGTGGTGCTATAGAGAATTTCATTTCCGTTAGGAAGCTTTTTGATGACTCCGATATAAGTACATATCCAAATATTCCCTTTAGAATCCTCAGTAATTCCGTATATTTTATTACCCTGAAGAGCATGTTGAATTGGGAAATTCGATATACGCCCATTTTTTATCAGATTTATTTTCCCATTGATGGATCCAATCAATATGGATCCGTTTTTTAATTCACAAATCCCTCCAATAGAATTAGTCGCCAAACCTTCTTCCGCAGTATAGGTTAAGAAAGCATTGTCAATAATTTGATATAAACCATTTCTGTATGTCCCAGACCATAGTGAACCTTCTTTATCTTCAATGGTTTTTATCACTCTCAGATTGCTGTTATTTTGATAAGCTTCCATATGTTGTCCAGAAAGATCGCTATGGTATAAGCCATTTGAAGTGGAGATGATCACCCTTTTGTCTTTGCTGAGCAGGCAATGATTGGTTTCAACTCCATTTAAACTCCAGATTTTTTTTATTTTAGAATTTTCCTTGATGTATAAGCCCGAGTAGGTGGAGAAGAAAATATTTCCATTTGGAGCAAATAGGATGTGTTGAATTTCTTTTAATGCAGCTATATTCTGTCTGTCAAATTGCTTGAGATTACCATCTTTATAGAGGAAAATTCCTTTGCTTTCTGTGCCTATCCATATCCAACCATCTGGAGATTTGCCTAAAAAGCTGATGCTGGTTTTGTTGAGGGCTTCAAAATCTATTTTAGAAATAGTGTTTCTGGAATTGTCAAGCAGGTAGACACCACTATTCTTAGTGCCAATCCATATTTTTTGATTATTCTCTGCATAAATTTGCTGGACAAAGAAATCAGGCGTTTCTATTTTAGTGAATTCTTCATTTTTGTATTTAATTATTCCATGTCCATATGAACCAAACCATAAAGTGGAGTCTTCCGTTTCGGTAATGGCAAATATATTATTGGTGTTAAAGTAATCAGAATTGTTTTTGTCAAATCTGAAAAATTCAACTCCATCATATCTCAATAGCCCGTTGTAGGTAAGTAACCAAATGTACCCTTCTTTTGATTGATGAATATCTAAAATGGCGCTGCTAGGTAATCCATTGTCGGTTGTCCAATTACGGGTAGAGTAGAGTGATGCTATTTTGTTCTCTGTATTACTAAAAGCAAAGAGGTTGATTAAGAATATCAAACTCAATATTGGAGTGCATTTTAATAAATGATTTTTCAAATTCATGCGGATTATTTATTTATACTAAATTACAAAAAAATACGATGCCATCAAAGACTCATTATAATAGCTTTAACAAAGTAATCTTTATAACTCTAACTCTAGAATATAGATTTACTAGCTAATAGCTTCATACAAAGAGGTTACTCTGGGGCCATGCTTCAATATGGGTTTAGAAATTAGCTTTTGATTGTAGCTTATTTAGAAATATTTATTTAAGATGGGTTTTTTATGCTGATAATAGTTTCCATGATCTTTCTTCATAATTTCATTATAGTATTATTCTCATATCTACTTTGAAAGCTCAGTTAGCTTTGCTATTTTCGCATCATAAAGATTGTATATGCTATTTGAAGATATTTACAAAGAAATAAACGAATCTACAGAAGGCTTTTTTAAAGATAGAGGGAGTAAATTTATTTCTCACTCATTTTTGGTAAAAAACGAAGATGAAATAAAAGAGCATTTACAAGAATTAAGAAAGAAGTATTATGATGCCCGTCATCATTGCTATTCTTGGGTGCTGAATCCTGATAAATTAGCCTATAGAATTAATGATGATGGTGAGCCATCTGGAAGTGCGGGCCGTCCTATCTATGGACAACTTCAAAGCTATGATTTAACCAATATTCTTGTGGTAGTTATTCGCTATTTTGGAGGAACCAAATTGGGGATTCCAGGCTTAATAAATGCCTATAAGACTGCAACAAAAGATGCCCTTGATCAAGCTCAAATCAATATTCTTTACATAAAGGATGTGTTTAAGGTAACTTTCCAATATCCCGATATGAATATTGTAATGAAGATATTGAAGGATGAGGAGTTAGAGCAATTTGATCAAGATTTTGGAATAGATTGTAAACTGAAGTTTTCAGTTAGGAAATTGGAGAGCGAACGAGTCTTTGAGAAGTTTAGGAAAATACACACTTTGTCTATTAAGTATGAGAAAACCATTTAGAATATGAATTTATCACCTGATATAGAATGGAAATCGAGGGATGAAATAAGACTATTTCAAGAAGAACAATTGAAAACTTTGATTTCTTATCTGAAAACGAATTCTAAATTCTATCAGCAACTGTTTAAATCTCATCGAATTGATTTTGATAGTATTGAGTCAGTAGAAGATTTGCAGAAAATTCCGGTGACTACAAAAGACGATTTGTTTTTAAATAATGAAGCCTTTACCTGTGTTACTAAAGAAGATATTATAGACTATATTACTACTTCTGGAACTATGGGTGATCCTGTAACCTTTGCTTTAACTGATAATGATTTAGATCGTTTAGCCTATAATGAATGCATGTCGTTTAAAGTTTGTGGGGTTGCAAAGACTGATGTTATTCAGTTAATGACTACAATCGACAGGCGTTTTATGGCAGGATTGGCTTATTTCTTGGGCGCTCGAAAATTAGGCGCTGGAATAGTAAGAGTAGGAAATGGAATTCCAGAATTGCAGTGGGATACTATTAAAAGGATTAAACCAACAGTAATTATTGCGGTTCCAAGCTTTATATTGAAAGTTATAGAATATGCAGAACAACATGGTATTGATTATAAAAACAGCTCCGTTAAAAAAGCCATTTGTATTGGCGAGCCCTTGAGGAATCAAGATTTTAGCTTGTCTACTTTGGCCGAAAGAATCAAGTCGAAATGGGATCTCGAATTATATTCTACCTATGCCAGTACTGAAATGAGTACTGCTTATAATGAATGTCCCAGTTGCACTGGTGGGCATGAGCATCCCGATTTAATTATAACTGAATTCCTCGATGAGAATAATAAAAATGTAGGGGAAGGTGAACCAGGAGAAATTACAGTGACCACTTTGGGAGTTGAAGGCATGCCATTATTGCGTTTTAAAACCGGAGATATTGCCTATAGATATACGGAGAAGTGTTCTTGTGGAAGATCGAGTTTGCGAGTGGGGCCTGTTATTGGTCGCCGTAAGCAAATGATAAAGTATAAAGGAACGACCTTATATCCAGCAGCACTTTACGATGTTTTGGCCGATTTTAATGATATTATCGATTATTTTATCGAAGTTTCAACGAACCATATTGGAACAGACGATATTCAGATAAATATTTTATCTACAAATAATACCACTCAATTTATAAAAACAATAAAAGATCATTTTCGAGCCAAATTAAGAGTAGCTCCTCATGTTAAGCTCGTTGATAAGGATACCATAACCAAAAATAAATATCCAGAAACAAGTAGGAAACCGATAGTATTCATCGATTTAAGAAAAAACACATGATAGAAGATATATATTCTGATATTAGACCATATAATAATGATGAGGTACCTAATGCAGTTTTGCGCATGACCAAGCATCCACATTTTCAGATGGCTTTGGACTATTTATTTACAAAAGAGGAACAACCTATTATTTTTAATGAGTTAGCCTCAGTATCTACCAATTTTGAGTTTCAGAAACTCTTTATGTATCGTGCCATTAAGCGGATATTGGAGAAATCGAGTGATGGCTTAAGTACAGAAAATGTAGAATCATTAGTGAATAATGGACCTTCGGTTTTTGTAGCCAATCATAGAGATATTTTATTGGATTCAGCTATATTACAAGTCGTTATGGTTGATAATGGATTGGAAACCAGTGAGATTACATTTGGTAGTAATCTAATGGTCAACGATTTTATTATTGATTTCGGTAAAACCAACAGGATGTTTACCGTGTTTAGAGAAGGGAGTCCTCGCGAAATGCTTGAAAACTCAAAGCGCTTGTCGGCCTATATGCACAATACCATAACTGAAAAGAAGATATCGGCATGGATAGCTCAAAGAAAAGGAAGAACAAAAGATGGTTTGGATAAAACAGATTCTACTGTTTTAAAAATGTTAACTACCTATGATAGAAAGAATCCTCTGGAGGCTTTTAAGCAAATTAATATTCTTCCTGTGATTACTTCATACGAATGGGAACCTTGTGATTTGATGAAGCTTAGAGAGTTGTATTTGTCGAAAGTAGGAAAATATGAGAAACAATCAGGGGAGGATCTAAATAGTGTGCTTCATGGCATTATACAGCCAAAAGGAAGAATTCATATGGCTTTTGGTACATCTGTTAACGAGTTTTTGGAACAGAATCAGGAAGGCCTAGACAAGCATAATATCCATACGGAAGTGGCTCGTTTTATCGATAGTCAGGTTTATAAATATTATAAGATATTCCCTAATCAATACTGGGCTTTTGATCAGTTAAATAATACTCAGGAAAATAGCGAGCATTATGATTCAGATATTGAGCAACAGATGTTAGAACGCTTAGAGGAGCTTTATAAAATGGTAGGATGTCGCGATGAAGAGCTAAAGAAGATGTTCTTTCAGCTTTATGCAAACCCACTAAAACAGAAGAATTTTACATAAGCATACTTTAAAAATGAAAAGATTTTTTGATTAACAATTGAGTATGCTCGAATCAAATAAAAGAGTATTAGTAAAAAAAGAAGGTTTAAATAAGTTTCAAGTAAGCCTTCGATGGAATGATGGATTAAAAAAACCTAAAGCTTTATATGTTGTAGACGATAAGGGAGTAGTTGAATCTGTAAAAATATTAAGCTTTTTAAAGTCACTCACTATTAATTCATTTTCAATAAGCTTAATTGTGTTTATTTTATTAGCAATTGAATCTAATTTGAATATGGATTACGTTGAGGTTTCTCCATTCTTTTTAGGAATAATTGGTCTAATGCTGTTGCACAATTGTATTCACATTCTAATAATAAAATTAGAAGTGAAAGAGCAGCTTTTTAAGTCTAAAGATAGTAATATTCATAAATCTAGACTTCATATTTCCCAGTAATTTCGATCTCTTCAGGCAGATGAGCTAATATTTCTTTTAAGATATAAGTGTCTTCCTCAGTGTGATATAAGTCTTTATATAGTTTGATCAATAGTTTTTTGATGTCCTCTAGAGAGAATTCAATAAATCTATCTTGGGTAAGAAGCATTAACAGCGTATTTTCATGGGAATCGCCTGTGGGATGAGGAACAATAGTTTTTACATTTTTAACCCACTGAAAACCATGGGTCAGCAAGTAATTGATTCTTTCTGTCCTTTCTATTTTATCACCAAATTCTGGATCTTCTGCTTCGAATAAAATATGATTATTTTGATAATAATCAGAGTGCTTTAGAACATCAAAATACATTTTTCCAAAAGGCACATCTTTAAAAGAAGGGATGACAGAGATGATTTCGTTTACTATAAAATCAGTTCCTTCCAGCTTCCAGAGTAAAGCCATAAATGCTGGCATCACATTCTGTTTAGCCATAATGATAACTGCATTTCCGCTATCCATCTTCTCATCAATTACTTCCGTTTTTAATTGAAGTTCGTCTGGTGTTCCAGCTTTATAAACTTCTATAGCTTCGTAATACTCTTGGTTTTGACGGTCGGTGATATTATAGAAATTAATCATTTGTTGCTTTTTTTAAAGAAGCTGCAAAAATAGCAAAGTGCAGACAATAATTTTACTCCTTTTCCTTTTAATAAATCAATAGTCTGTTAAATATTATTGAATATTTTTGTAAAAAATATACTATGAAGGTTTATAAATTTGGTGGAGCATCAGTGAAAGATGCAAATGGCATTCGGAATTTGGCAAAAATAGTCAGTAAGACGGATCGTGAACCACTAATGATAGTGGTTTCTGCCATGGGTAAATCTACAAATGCTTTAGAGAGAATGTTGGGACTACGCTTTTCTGGTCATTCTTTTAAAGAAGCATTTGAAACTTTTAAAAAGCAGCATCTCCATATTTGCAGAGAACTCATTTCTGATTTTGAAAAAGTAAAAAAATTATTGAATTCTGATTTCAATTTATTAGAATATAGACTTGGGTTGAAAGAATTAATGTCATACGATTATGAGTATGATCAAATTGTTTCCATGGGAGAAATATTCTCTACCAAAATCATTCATGCTTATATGGAGGAGTCAAGACTTGAAAGTCGATGGCTAGATGCTCGTCAACTCATCTTGACTGATGATAATTATAGAGCGGCACGAGTTCAACTAGAAAAAACAGTGGATACCATTAGAGAAGCCTCCTCCAATTATAATGGTATTAGCGTGGTACAAGGTTTTATTGCTCACAATGAATTAGGAAATACCACTACGCTCGGACGTGAGGGTTCGGATTATACAGCTGCCTTATTAGCTTATGCTCTTGATGTTTCGGAAGTTACTATTTGGAAAGATGTGGATGGTGTTTATAATGCCGATCCTAAGATATTTGAGAAAACAAAACTTATTCCTGAGTTATCTTATCGCGATGCTGTGGAGTTGGCATTTTATGGCGCTAGTATCATTCATCCCAAAACTATTCAGCCACTTCAAAAGAAAAAGATAAATCTAAGGGTTCGTTCTTTTTATTATCCTGAGAAATTGGGCACAACTGTAGCATCAAAAAAGAAGAATGAAAATTTGCCTTCTTCTTTTATCGTGAAGAAAAACCAAGTTCTCATTAGTTTGGTTCCTCGTGATTTTAGTTTTATGGATGCGGAGAATATGGGTTTGGCTTTTCAGATATTGGCCAAGCATCAACACCATATTAATTTGATTCAGAATTCAGCCATCAGTTTTTCTGTTTGTGTAGATTTTAATCATGCTCATTTTCATAGCCTCATTCAAGAATTAGCTGATAAATTTGAACTTCGATATAATGAAAATCAGGTATTAGTCACTATTCGTCATTATGATGTAGCACTTATTGAGAAAATATACGATTTGCTAAGATTCAAGCTGGAGCAAAGAAACAGATCTACCTATCAGGTATTAATGAGTGAAGAAGAGTTTGAGCTAAAGTTATTGCCTATTCTTAACTAAGTTTCTGGTTTAGGTTATTTTCAATAATGTGGAATAATTCCGATCTTTCTATAGGTTTCGATATATAATCATCAAAACCTGATTTCAACATTCGTTCTCTATCGCCAGCCATAGCATAAGCAGTTTGCGCAATAAAAGGAGTTTCTTGCAATCCTTTATGTCTGCTTTTTAATTCTTTACTTAATTCTATCCCATCCCAAGGTGCTGGTAGATTGATATCCATTAATACAATGTCGAAATGGTCTTTGTTATCGAAATGATTTTGCACATAACTAATGGCTTTGTCTCCATCGGAGCAAATATGCAGTTCTGAAATATCACCCAACATTTTTTTAAATACGAGTCTATTCATTTTATCATCTTCTACCACTAAGATTTTGGGAGTTCGTTTCAGCTTTAAATTTGGTGTATTTACTTTTTTCTGTTTGGTTTTTTGTGGGGTAGCTATGGTATTCTGCTCGGCTTTTAAATAGGGTAGATAAATACTAAACACACTTCCTTCTCCCTTTTTGGTTTTTACTGTAATATCACCATCAATGAGGGCAAGGAGTTTTTTCACCAAAGGAAGCCCGAGGCCAGCACCTTGTTGATTTTTACTATATCCTAAACTTTCTTGTCGGAAAGGATCGAAAAGAACCGGAACGAATTTATCATCAATTCCAACTCCGGTGTCTTTTATTCTGATGATGATGAGTTCTTCTTTTGCTTTAAACAAGGTGCTTAAATTGATAAAGCCGTGTTTTGTGTATTTTATGGCGTTATCAATAATGAGTGAAATTATTTTTTCAATGACTGATTTATCAAATTTTGAATTTGGAATTTTTGTAGGTACAAAATTCATAGTTAAATGCTTCTCTTGTGCCTTTATTCTATATATTTGAAAGACATTTTCCAGCGAAGTGTTTAGGTTTGAGTCTTGCAGTAGAATATCGAAATTATTGGCATCAACTCTACTAATATCTATTAAATTATCTAATAGGGTTAGTAATTTCGTGCTGCTGGAGGCTATGCCTTGTGCGTATTCGTAAAGGTCTGGTTTTTCTAGTAATGAAAGCTCAGAAAGTAACATATTTGAAAATCCGATGATACTACTCAAGGGAGTCCTTATTTCGTGGCTCATACTGGCCAAAAATGCATTCTTTAAGTAGTTGGCTTCATTGGCTTTTTTTAAAGCTATCTTTCTGTGAATAATGGCTTTGTCTTTTATTTCTAGCTGCTGATGAACATCCTTGGTCTTACTTCTTACAATTTCCTCAAATTGATTTTTAAATTCCTTGTTTTCTTTAGAGTATTTCTTTAATTGTTCCTCTAAGGAAGAGATTTTTCTTTTAGAAATTCTCGTATAATACCTTGAGATAAGGATAATTATCAGAATGATAAAAAGGAGTACAAGAACCCAAGGATTAAAAACACTACTGTTGATAAATGCATTATTCTCCATTGTTAAAGAGGTTTAGTGGCGATAAATAATTCTTCTTTATTGTTTAAAGCATACTTTTTAAGGTTTGCAATATTCCAATTATCTTTTACTGGATGAAGCCTTTGGGTTTCGAAACCTACTTTTTGAAGTCTTTTGAAATAATCTTGTCCATATATTCGAACATGATCGAATTGTCCAAAATGTTTTTCTCTACCTTTTTTCGAAATGACATCTTGGTCTTCAATAGATTCTTCAATAATAGGGGAGATGGGAACTTGTAGAATGGCCCATCCTCCTGGTTTTAAAACACGATATATTTCAGACATGGCAATATCATCATCATAAATATGCTCCAAAACATGATTGCAAATGACAATATCATAAAGATTATCTTTCATCTCCAAATTGGTTATATCCAGTTCGCGGGTCATTCTATCGTAATAATAGCCCATTCCTTCGACTTCTTTTACACCACAGGTATAGTCAATGTTCGGAAGCTTTCTGAACATTTCTTTAAGCCATGCTTCTGGAGCAATGTGTAAAATTTTGTTGGGTTCAAAAAAAACCTGGGTTTTGTTTTCAAGATATAGATAAATTAGTCTATCTCTGTCTTTGCTAAAGCATCTTGGGCAGGTGCAGTTTTCTCGTCTACCACTACCGATAATTTCTTTCTCTATGATCACTGGTAAATCAAACCCGTCTTCAAGCATTTTTGAAAAGCTATAACCACAAAATGGGCAATAAAATTGATTGCCTCTATAATATAAACCAAGAGATTTTTGATAAGCTCCTCTTAATTTTTGTCCCATCCAAAAAGGGATGACTTTTTTACTCACTCTTCGTAGGAATCCCATAATATTTTATTTTGCACGTTGTGCTCTTTCCCATTTAACTGATTGGTTCCCTTTGATATATCTTCTGAATCCTAGATAGACAGATAGATTCATAATGAAGAAATAATAGGGGATAAATAGTATTTTTACTTTTATCTGCCTGTTTTCGAAGAACCATCCTAATAATGCTGCAGCATAGAATACGACTTGCCCCCACATGAACCAGGTAAAAATGCTTTCGAAATTGAAAAAGCCTTCTTGTGCTGTGATGAATAAATTAGTAATTAAAAGGATAAGTAATCCAAGCGGCGCAAGCGTCCATCTAAGCACTCGGTGCGAGATATACTGGAAACTTAAAGTTCCATATTTGAAGATATTCAATAGGGGAGCCATTCTAACAATACTTTGGATTCCTCCTGCAGATATTCTGATTTTTCTTTTCAATTCCTCTTTTACATTGGCTGAGGAGGTTTCTATGGCATAAGCCTCAGGATCGTATTGTATGGTATAGCCTTTCATGGCCACTCTTAAACTGATGATAAAGTCATCGAGGAGGGTGTCTTTTTCCACATGTTCGTATAGGCTGGTTCTAATGGCGAATAATTCACCCGCAGCACCAACAACAGAATAAAGTTCCGCATCCCACTTTTTTAATGTAGACTCATACTTCCAGTATATACCTTCTGTTCCAGCAGCGGAATCACTATCTTTTTGGTAGATTCTTTTCTCACCAGAAACACAACCCACTTTCGGGTCGCTAAACATATTTACGATTCTTCTGATGCTTTCATGACCCAAGTTGGTATTTCCATCAGAGAAAATAACGATAGGGGTTTTAACAAAAGCCAAACCTCGGTTCATGGCTCCAATTTTACCTCCTCTGGCATCCTCATGATATACTTCAACGCCTCTATCGGTATATTTTTGGAGCAAATCTGGAGTTCCATCATCAGAACCATCGGTTACCCAAACTTGTTTTACTTTTTCTTGTGGATATTCTAAACTGAAGCTATTATTTACTTTCTCGTCTACATAATCTTTCTCATTATATGCGGCGACAAAGAGTGTAACTTCTGGTTCATAGCTTGGATCGTAAATGCCTTTTTTCTTGACAAATAATCTTTTAATTCTCACTAAGAAAAATAGTAAAATTCCATAGCCTACATAGGCATAGAATATGATAAATAAGAATACCCAGAATATAATTTTTAGACTTAGCATAATATATTTTTTTAATTGTTGGTTTCACTAAAAAGCTTTTCTGCCAGTTGTTCGTCAAGCAAAAAAGGAGCTATTTCTGTAAAGCTAATAAAAATATCGATAGGCCCGTCAGCATAACTTGCAATTTCGTATTGATCGTAATGAAATATAAAGCCTTCTTCAATGAGGTAGAAGTTGTTATTGCATCTAAAGCCACCTGTAAAAATATCATCAAGGATAATTCCTGCTTTTTCAGCTGATTTTTTTTGTAGTTCTATGATGTCTTCACATTTAGATAGGTTGAGGAGGTCTCCGGCAGATAGTAATTTGTCATTTTTTACATCAAAAACATAATGGTTCCTGATAGTATTTCCATGAGCACCACCAGTGAATGAGAAAATTTCATTCATAAATGAAACAAAGTATTGATTATGTTTTAATACCTGATTGTTTACAATCATTTCCCAATTATAGCTTGAGCCTATATCCATACTGTCGAGTACGAGTTCCTTCTCAATGGCTCTGTATTCAGATACGTGCGCTTGGGCTAATGCTTCTAGATTTTCTTGAATTGTTTTCTGAGGAAGGTATAAAGAGTCAAAATAGCTCTTCATCATGGCTTGTCTAAGGCCTTGATAGGTCATTTTGTCCTCAGGAAGTTTGATGTGAACATCCAGATTAAAAGCGGGATAGTTTTCGTTTCCAAACAAATAAATTTCTTCAGATATGCTGTACTCTGTGAATGTTAAACTAGCTTCTTCTTTGGCTTCATTTTTACAAGAAGAAAATACTAAAGCACATAATATTAGGGCAATAGAGATAGGTTTGTAAAGATTTATTTTGTTCATTCAATAGTTTTTTATAAATGATTTCAATGATAAATTTCCGAAATCTAATATAAGAAAAAATTGAAGAGTAAGCAATAGAGAAATTGGATTTGTTGAAGCAAGGATTTCAGATAGATTTCAATGGGATAAAATGATGGATTGACAGTACCCAGCATCAAGGACCCTGATGACACGGATTTAGAGAATTAGTGCTGATTAATGACCATGATACTCGTTTTCCATAGCTCACCAGCTCTTCAAGTCACCAGCTTGCTATGTCTCTCTGCACCAAGTGTCAATCATCAAGCTACTTTTCTTTCTTCTTAAAATAGACCACCATCACTGCACCAGTAATGACCATTAGAGCGCCAAGCCATGTGTGTAGATCCATTTTTTCAGTATTTATCCAGCTTACGTCCATTTGATAGAGTATGGCCATTACTATAAAAGTAATGATAGGATTAAGTGTTATAATAACTGATACTTTGTTAACATCGGTATATTTAAAAGCTAGTGATAAACAGCCATAAGCAATCACGGTATTTGCTCCTAGAAATAATAGTAATAACCAGTTATTAAGTCCAATTCCATGAAAGTCTCCAAAGGATACAAAAGGAGTGTAGATTAATGCAGGTAAACCAAAGATGATAAGGTTGAGCATTTGGCTATCGTGTTTCTTAACTAAAATCTTTTGCAAACTGGCATAGGTAAGCCAAGCTAAAGCAGCAATAACTATCCATATAAATCCCATATTAAAGACATTGATTTCGCTGTCTATAATTTTTGAAACTTGATTGTAATAGAAAAAAGCTAATCCTATAAATGCAACTCCAAATCCCATTATTTGCGTCTTTCCAATCTTCTCTTTAAAGAAAAGATAACCGACTAAACCTAATGAGATTGGTCCCAGTTGAATAACTATTTGGGCTGTGCTGGGGGAGGTATGATTTATTCCACTAGTAAATCCATAATAATTCAGTGCTAATCCTAAAGCTGCAAGTAGGGCTAGCAAAGGCGGATGGATGAGTATTTTGAGTTTTTGGGGATCTTTAATAGCAAAATATCCTAACATCACCATAAAGGCAAAGGTAAACCTAAACCATACCAAATTGGTTACATTGAACGAATCGGTAGCTACTTTGAGTGCAATGGCTAAAAATCCCCAGAAAAAAGCAGTAATAGAGGCGAAAATAATCCCCTTAAGATGATTTGGCATTATCGTTTTTTGTTATGAAAGAGTTGCTTATATAGAGTAATCTCTAAATAAAGTCATACCTACTAATTGATCGTATGTGGTGCCAGGAGCTCGGAAGTAAACAAAGACATAATAGAAGTTTTGTGTTTGATAATGGCTACCCTCAAAGAATGCAACATCTGCAGTTTTAGCATCCGTTGGAAGAAAAGCATACATATAACTATAGTAACCTTGTTTTAAAAACAGAGTGGTTTCGTATGCTTTCTTTTCGTAGTTATAAGTCATTTTATTATAGGGTGTTATATTCCAATTGGTCAGTTCGCCGAGAACGTAAACTTCACCATCTAATAAAGGCACATTATAAGCCATAGAGAAGTGGACATCGCTATATTCTGCTTCTACTCTTGAGTTGGCCCAATCTTTTGTTTCAATAAAATATACGCCATGGAAATCTGGATCCTCAACATACTCTTGACCTCTTCTTATCTGTGAAGGAAGAAGATAAACTTCATCAATAGCACCACTAACATCGATTCTATCTAAATATTCTGAATTATATCTTTGGCTACTGAAATCGAAATATCTAAATGTATTTAATCCAGGGAATACATTTTCTTTATCCAAGTCAAAGTCCATAACACCATTGCTAATACTCAATGGTTGAAGATCCTTTTTTATATTGTCCCATCTTTGGTTCTGACGAACAAATACTCTTAATTCTTTAGATGGAAACTGGCTTCCTAGATAAGTGATATTAACTTGGAAATCGACTTCCTGATGTGTTTTCCTAATACTTGGATCACTTGTCCTGTTTACTTTTCCTCCAACGGTAGCTCTAGAATCTATTACCATAAATCTTTTAATAAATAAAGGTTTGTCATCCTCGTCCTCAGGGTACACTTTTAAAATGTAATTTCCAGATTTGGTGATCATCATATCGCTCTTGGGCAGGTTTGCTTTATAGTGGATATAAGGTTGTTTGGTATTGATTGAGTATTCATAGTCATTAATATAAGCTTCTGTATATCCATCAAGGTATTCATTTGGTAATAAATCAGATGCAAACCAATCGGCATCGCAATGGATTAATGTATACTCCAATGATTGATATTCTGTCCCAAACATATCGAAGCTCAGGTGTAATTTACTATTCTTATCGTTTAATACTAAAAAAGGATCGCCTAAAGGTTCACCGGGAGGAGTCAATTGGACAGTCTCGATATTGTCGGAAAAGTACTCGTCCCAATAGGGCTTTTGAGCAATTAAAGCCATGTTTATTAGTAAATTGGCTAATAAAAAAAGAGTTATGCTTTTGAGTTTCATAAAGGGTGATTTATAATTTTGATCTTTGGTTTACAAGTAAGCAATAATTATGCTAAAGTAATAACAAATTTAAACTGAAAAACAGCTTTTAAAAAAAATGACAATTTTGCATTTTTATAACAAAACACGACAAAACCTGATTTATATCAGTTTATTCTATGATGTTTTAGCTCCAAAAATTTTTCTGTTAATTAAAAAACAGCGTAATATTGTATTTATTGCAAAATAGGGAAACATATGCGAGTTTATTCATATATAAAAATCTAAATATGTTTTTAAGTGGCATGAATTCAGAGAATTATAAGGAGCGATTTTTTTATGGTTTTTCAAGATAATTAAGTATTTTAGTGCTATAAATGAAGTAGATAAATACTCTACAGGCGCAATAATTTAGATTAACAACAAATTGAAAATATATCTCGTAAAAATAAATTGATTGTTTATTTTTGCACAATAATAAAAATACTGTTTAGAAATTAACAATTTCAGTCAATCATATATTTATGTCAACAATTACAACGATTAAAAAGGGGCTTGATATTAAACTGGTTGGTGAGGCTGAAAAAACTATAACCGAAGTTCTAGCAAAACGAATTGCGCTTAAACCTACTGATTTTACAGGAGTTTTTCCTAAACTTTTAGTAAAAGAAGGAGACAAGGTTAAAGCAGGTACACCGATATTTTTCGATAAATATCGAGACAATATAGTTTTTACTTCACCAGTAAGTGGAGAAGTATCTGAAATCAAAAGAGGAGCGAAGAGAAAACTGTTGGAGATTATCATTACAGCAGATTCAAAAAGCGAATCATTAGATTTTGGAGTAGCAGATCCTACCAAATTAAACAAAGAGTCAGTTACCGAAAAATTATTAAAGAGTGGTTTATGGTCAATGATAAAACAAAGACCATATTCTGTTATTGCCAATCCAGAGGCCCAACCAAAGGCTATTTTTATTTCTGGTTTTGATAATGCACCACTAGGACCTGATTACGATTTTATTCTTCATGGAAAAGGGGAGGCTTTCCAAGCTGGTTTAGATGCTTTAACTAAACTAACTGAAGGAAAAGTAAATGTGAATATCCACTCAGATCTTACTAAAACTAAAGTGCTCTTGAATAGTAAAAATGTTCAAGTAAACGAGTTTAAGGGAAAGTATCCATCTGGAATGGTTGGTCCACAAATTGCGGCTCTCAATCCTATCAATAAAGGAGAAGTAGTTTGGGTAGTGAATCCTCAGGATGTAATAAACATTGGTCAGTTATTCTTAACAGGAAAAGTATGTAGCGAGAAAATTATCGCTATTACCGGTTCTGAAGTTTTAAAACCTCGTTATATCAAAACTTCTTCGGGAGTTTGTTTACACGATATTCTGCAGGATAATATAAGTGATGTTGAAAAGCGCTTTGTTAGTGGTAATCCGTTAACTGGTAGTCAAGTGGAACTTACAGGTTTCCTTGGGGCTTACGATCATCAAATAACAGTTCTACCAGAGGGAACGGATCAGCGATTCCTAGGCTGGATTATGCCAAATACCGATCAGTTTAGTTATTATAAGTCTATGTTTTCTTGGTTAACGCCGAATAAAAAATATAAACTAGATACTAATATGAAAGGTGGTGAACGTGCTTTTGTGGTGACAGGAAAGTTCGAAGAGGTATTCCCTTTCGATATTTATCCAATGCAATTGATCAAAGCGGTGATGGCTGAAGATATTGACATGATGGAACAATTAGGGATTTATGAAGTAGAAGCAGAGGATTTCGCATTATTGGAATTTATCAGCACTTCTAAGATTGAAATCCAGTCCATTATTCACGACGGTCTTGAGTTTTTAAGAAAAGAAATGAGTTAATCAAAAAATCAAAAAATAAATGAAGGCTTTACAAAAATTTATGGATAAAGTCCGCCCGAATTTTCAAAAGGGAGGAAAGTATCAGTATCTGCATTCAACTTTTGATGCTTTTGATACCTTTCTTTTTGTTCCGGGACATGTGACCAAAAAAGGAAGTCACATTCGCGACGGTGTGGATTTAAAGAGAACTATGTTTTTGGTGGTAATCGCAGCAATGCCAGCTTTGTTGTTTGGTATGTGGAATGTGGGTTATCAGCATTTTCTAAATATTAACGAGACTGCTACATTTATGGAAACCTTTTTCTATGGTTTCTTGAAAGTATTGCCATTGGTAATCGTTTCTTATGTAGTAGGTTTGGGTGTGGAATTTATCTTCGCTCAAATGAGAGGACATGAGGTGAACGAAGGTTACCTAGTTTCAGGTTTCCTAATCCCTTTAATTATTCCTGTATCTACTCCTTTATGGATGGTAGGATTGGCAACTATTTTTGCCGTTATCATTGGTAAGGAAGTATTTGGTGGAACGGGTATGAATATCGTCAACCCTGCTCTTCTAGCTCGTGCTTTCCTCTTCTTTGCTTATCCTTCTCAAATGAGTGGTGACAAAGTTTGGATAGCTGAACAAGTAGATGGTACTACAGGAGCTACTCCTCTAGGACATCTTCTTACTGCAACAGATAAATTACCTGAATTACCATCTGTTATGGAATCTTTTATAGGAACCATTCCAGGTTCTGTTGGTGAAACTAGTACACTGGCTATTTTAATTGGTGCTGTTATTTTATTATTCACTGGTATTGCCAGTTGGAGAGTCATGTTTAGTGTATTTGCTGGTGGTTATTTAATGGGATTGGTTTTCAATTTAATTGGAGCTAATGCCTATATGACACTTCCTGCTCACATGCACCTATTGATTGGTGGATTTGCTTTTGGTGCTGTATTTATGGCTACCGACCCAGTCTCTGCTGCTCAAACCAACAGAGGTAAATATATCTATGGTTTCCTAATTGGACTCATGGCGGTATTGATTCGTGTGGTGAATCCTGCTTATCCAGAAGGAATGATGTTGGCGATTCTTTTATTGAATGTTTTTGCTCCTCTAATCGATCATTATGTGGTAGCTGGAAACATCAAGAGAAGATTGAATAGAATGAAAAAAATAGCTGCGTAATAATCATTAAAATTAATTAGAAATGAATAGTAATAGTAACTCATACATTTTTATTTATTCTGTAGTAATGGTTGTGATTGTTGCGGCAATTTTATCCACGGCTGCAACGCTTTTGAAGCCTATGCAGCAACAGAATATTAAAAATGAGAAGATGTCTTCGATATTAGCTTCTGTTAATATTGAATCGACTCCGGAAAATGCAGAAGAACTGTATAGTAAATACGTCACACAAGAATTAGTAGTTGATGCTAAGGGGGAAATAGTTGGAACATTTGAAAATGGAAAACTTAGTGGCGATGCTCGTGCTTTTGATGTAAACATTAAAGCAGAGCAATTTAAACAAAGCCAAGGTGAGGCATTTATATCACCTCTATATGTTTTAAAAAATCAAGGCAAAACCTTTTATGTCATTCCTATGTTAGGAAAAGGACTTTGGGGCCCTGTTTGGGGAAATATTGCTCTTGAAGATGACTTTAACACAGTCGTAGGTGTGATTTTCGATCATAAAGGTGAAACTCCTGGTTTAGGTGCTGAAATTAGCACGCCAATCTTCGAATCACAGTTTGTAGGCAAATCTATTTTTAATAAGAGCGGAGAATTTGTTTCCGTGACTATTCAAAAAGGTGGAGCTCAAACACTTCCTGCTAATATGCAAAATCATGCTGTAGATGCTATCTCAGGTGGTACTATCACCTCTGTTGGTGTTGACGACATGATGAAAGACTGTCTGAAAAACTATGTTCCATATATTAAAAATCAGAAATAATGAGCGATCAAGTACAAGAAAAAGAATCATTGTTTTCTGCTAAAAACAGAAAGCTGATTTCAAATGCAATAGGCAAAGACAATCCTATTACAGTACAAGTATTGGGAATCTGCTCTGCATTAGCGGTTACAGCAAAACTGGAACCAGCTATTGTGATGTCAATTTCTGTATTATTTGTATTGGGGATAGGAAATGTGGTGATCTCTTTATTGAGAAATACCATTCCTCAAAGAATTCGTATTATCGTCCAATTAGTGGTAATTGCGGCATTGGTAATTTTAGTTGACCAAGTATTAAAAGCTTTCGCTTATGAAGTGAGCAAGCAGCTTTCAGTGTTTGTGGGTTTAATTATTACCAACTGTATTATTATGGGACGTTTCGAAGCATTCTCTATGGCGAATAAACCTTGGCCTTCTTTCTTAGACGGCGTTGGTAATTCCATTGGTTATGGTTTAATCCTCATCATTATTGCTTTCTTTAGAGAGTTATTTGGTTCTGGAACTATCTTAGGATGGAATGTGTTCGAAACCATAGGATTATACGATATAGGTTATGTTAATAATGGATTGATGATTCTTCCTCCAATGGCTTTAATAGCAACTGGAATTATTATTTGGGTACAAAGAAGCAGAAATCCTGAATTAATCAAAGACTAATTGTTAAACCTCTAAAGAAAAAGAAATGCAAGAATTATTAAACATATTTGTAAAATCCATATTTATAGATAATATGGTATTTGCCTATTTCTTAGGCATGTGTTCTTATATTGCGGTTTCTAAAACAGTGAAGACTTCTGTTGGACTGGGTTTAGCAGTTATCTTCGTGTTAGGAATTACCGTGCCTATTGGATATTTAATGAATGAATTCCTATTAAAGCCAGGCGCATTAGTGTGGTTAGATAGCGAATTTATTGATGTTGATTTGAGTTTCCTTAGTTTTATCATGTTCATTGCTGTTATTGCATCCATGGTACAATTAGTGGAAATGATTGTTGAGAAATTTTCTCCAGCATTATATGCTTCATTGGGTATCTTCTTACCATTAATTGCTGTAAACTGTGCCATCTTAGGTGGTTCATTGTTTATGCAAGAAAGAGAGTATCAATCATTGGCTCAAGCTACATCATTTGCATTGGGTTCTGGTATTGGTTGGTTCCTCGCTATTGTTGGTATTGCAGCCATTCGAGAAAAAATTAAGTATTCTAATGTTCCCGGACCATTAAAGGGAATTGGTATTACTTTTATTATCACAGGACTAATGGGAATTGCTTTCATGAGCTTCCTTGGTATTAAATTATAAACCAAAAAACTAGAAGCTATGTTATTAACTATAGGATTAGGTACAGTAGTAATCAGCAGTATAGTGGTGTTTTTAACCATTATTCTTTTACTGGTGATGGTGCTACTTTTTGCCAAGAAAAAATTGACTCCTCAGGGAGATGTAAAAATAACGATTAACGGAGAAAAAGAAATGATTACTTCTCCTGGATCAACTTTATTAAGTACCATGTCTGCTGAGAAAATATTCCTTCCTTCCGCATGTGGTGGAGGTGGAACTTGCGGTATGTGTGAGTGTAAAGTAGAATCTGGAGGAGGTACACTACTTCCAACTGAAGCTCCATTTTTCTCTCGTAAAGAGCAGATGGCTAATTATCGTTTGGCTTGCCAGGTGAAAGTTAGAGAAGATATGGAAGTGGAAATTCCTGCCGAAGTTTTCGGTATTAAGAAATGGGAATGTACTGTGGTTTCCAACGACAGTGTGGCTACCTTTATTAAGGAATTTGTGGTTAGAATGCCAGAAGGTGAAGTGATGGACTTCCGCTCAGGTGGATATATCCAAATTGATGTACCAAAAATTACCGTTGACTTCAAGGGTATGGAAATTGGTGAAGAATATAGAGAAGATTGGGATAAATTTAAGATGTGGGATCTTCAAATGAAGAATCCAGAGCCAATTTATCGTGCTTACTCTATGGCTAACCACCCTGCCGAAGGAAACATCGTGATGCTGAATATTCGTATTGCAACTCCTCCGTTCGATAGAAAAACTAATGGTTTCATGAATGTGAATCCAGGTATTTGTTCTTCTTTCATTTTCTCTCGTAAACCAGGTGATAAGGTTATGGTTTCAGGACCTTATGGTGAGTTCTTCATCAAACCTACTGAGAAAGAAATGATGTTTATTGGTGGTGGTGCTGGTATGGCTCCGATGCGTTCTCATATCTTCGACTTATTCCACACCAAGAAAACGGGGCGTAAGGCTACTTTCTGGTATGGTGGTCGTTCTGCACGCGAATTGTTCTATGTAGATCAGTTTGAAGCTATTGAAAAAGACTTTCCAAACTTCAAATTCCATATTGCCCTTTCAGAACCTATGAAAGAAGACAATTGGACTGGTTATACTGGATTTATTCATCAGGTAATTCAAGATGAATATCTAATGAAGCACGAAGAGCCAGAAGAAATCGAATATTATCTTTGTGGTCCTCCAATGATGAATCAAGCGGTATTTAAGATGCTTGACGATATGGGAGTTCCTCCAGAGAACATTGCCTTTGATGACTTTGGAGGCTAATACGAATTGTAATTTTAATCGAGATTAAAATTTTACAATCGTCTATGCTGACAATTTATCGAAAATAAATTCGTCAGTATATCTCCAACAAATATAAGATTGAAAGCCTCAGAACATTTGTTCTGAGGCTTTTTTTTAGTATATCACAAGCTTCTTCTTCTTGTTTTCGTCAATGGGACACCCGAAAGCAATTTCTAACAATGTCTTGTTTTCGTCACTTTTTCGGGACACCCACTAAACTATTTGATATTCAATACATTTATTTTGTATTTGGGTGTCCCAAAGATAATTTATGTTTATTCGGAGAAAGAAAAATACATCT
>NZ_JABKCA010000069.1 GCF_013166655.1 Lentimicrobium sp. L6 | reverse complement strand
TAAAAAGCTAAAAAAACTGTCCATTTAAGGAATCCTTACGTTATGCAACGGTCTTTTAACACTTACAAGCGCTATCTGTTGTCCAATTTATAGATAGGTTTCTCCTAATGAACATTATTTTCCTTGAAAACGAAATGAAGCAGAATGATGACTTTTCAAAAATTATAGTTCTTCAAATATCTTAAACACATATTCACGCTTTCTGGAACTCACCGGAACGGTGCTACCATCTGACATCAGGATATAACCTCCATCAGATTTTTCAAAGCTATTGATATAATCTAAATTGATTAAATGAGACTGATGTGTTCTGATAAACCCGAATTCGCTAAGCATCACATCGTAGTCCTTCAATCCCTTACTCACTAAAATCTTTTTCCCATCCCTTAGAAAAAACTCCGTATAACCTTTGTCAGCTTCGCAACGGATGATATCATAGACTTTAATTAAATGTATACTTTCAGCGGTCTTTAGAACTATTTTTTTATGTTCTGACAGACTGTCTTTAATATGTGAAAGATAGGCATCGAATTTCAATTGAAAATCCTCTTTTTCGTGAGAAACAATCACCTGATTAACTGCTGCAATAAATTCTTGAGGATTAACGGGCTTCATGAGATAGTCTATAGCTGCAAATTTGAAGGCTTTTACAGCATACTCATCATAAGCAGTAATAAAGATAATATGAAAGCTTATTTCTCCTATTTCATTCAACAAATCGAAAGCAGAACCATCCTCTAATTGAATATCGAGGAAAACCAAATCGGGTTTTAATTCTTGAATAATTATTTTAGCAGTGGCCACACCACTAGCTTGTCCAACAATTTCAACTTCCTTAAAACTCATCTGACATAATTGAGAAATTGATTCTCTAGCATTCTTTTCATCATCAACAATCAGTGCTTTTATCATGACTCCTCCTATTCCATTTTTAGATTCATTGGTATTTTAATCTCAACTCGAGTACCTCGACCATAATTTCCAATATCTTTTAAATCAGAAATTTCCAGTTGAATATTGGACTTATATACTTTATTCAACACCGCTATTCTGTCTTTAGTAATTTTAGTAGCCAAAGACTTGTATTTTCGATTTTTCTGTTCTTTTTCTCTAATACTCGCATTAATCCCTATTCCATTGTCTTGACATATCAGAACAATTCTATTGTCTATCAATCTGAACCCTACCTGAATCAAACCCTTTGATTTCATTCCTTTAAAACCGTGCTCAATGCTGTTTTCAATAAATGGCTGAGCCAACATAGGTGGAATTAACATGTCTTCTAAATCCAGGTTTTCATCCGCTTCAATTTCATAATCAAATTTTTCGCCAAACCTTAACTTTTGAAGATCAAGATACTGATTAAGTGTTTTCACTTCAGTATGCAATGTAATTAAATCTTGCCGAGAGTTATTTAATATCATCCTTACCAAATCAGAAAAATTAGACAAATAAGTGGCCGCTTCTATGGGTTCATTTTTGAAAATAAAACTTTGAATAGCCCCTAAGCTGTTAAATATAAAATGAGGATTCATTTGAGAACGCAAAAACCTTTGTTCCAAGGATGCCGCTTTGTTTTGAAGTTTGAGCTCCCGAATTCGATAGATAACAATCATCACGATCACAAAAATAAACAATAAAGAAATTAAAGCATAAAACCACCATTGTTGGTAAAAACGAGGCAATATGAGTACGGTAATGCTTTTACCATGTTCGTTCCAGATGCCATTATTATTAGACCCTTTAAGCTTAAACACATAGGTGCCTGGATCTAAGTTAGAATACGAAATAGCCCTGTTTATAGAATTGGTTTGAATCCAAGTATCGTCGACACCTTCTAATTTATACTGATACTTATTATCTGAAGGACTGTTATAATCTAATGAAGCAAATCTAAAAGAAATATGGTTTTCATCAGGTTTAATAATAACGGTATCCAACTCACTTAAGTCTTTAAAAACCTGATTATCTTGAACTCTGAATTCGGTAATAACCACAGGAGGTATATAATGATTGGATTCTAAGCTATCAGGATGAAAAACAGCAAAACCATCTTGAGTTCCAAATGCCATTCTTCCATCTTGTAGTTGAATAATAGCAGAAGTTAAGTCCATACTGGGCAAACCATTTGCTGGTGTATAGGTTGTGAAACTTTGCTCTGGAATGGAAAAACAGCTCAAGCCTTTTTCAGTACTTATCCAAAGTTGGCCATGGTTATCCTCAGCCATACCTCTTAAATTATTGGAGGGCAAACCATCTTTTTTAGTATAATGAGTAAAACCATCTAATGAGTCAGAATAGAGGTTCAAGCCAGTAGCTCCACTCCAGTTTCTACCTTTGCTATCTGTAAAAATAAAATTGACAGTTTCACCCCAATAGGCATCCTCTATAAACTCATTTGAAACATAATTTTTTAAGCTATGACTTTCAGCATCCCATTTTGCTATCCCAGTAGATGTGGTTCCTAGCCAGTATTCCCCATCATCCGCTTTTGAAATTGCTGTTAATAGATGTACAGGATATCGCATAAATGAGAGTTCCCTTTCCCTGTTATAAAAGGTTTTCTTATTTATCTCATCGTAAATTAAATATCCCTTATTGCTTAGTAAATAATAATATTGATCTTTTTGCATCATTTCATGAAAAACTAAAGCAGATAATTCAGTATTGGGCTTAACAGTGCTGATGAGCATAATATTCTGAGTGTGACCTGTATCATTTAATCTAGCTTGCCAAAGCATATGTTTACTTAACCATAATATTCCTTCTGGTTTCCACAAGAAAGCCTGAATCTTTTCTGTTAATTCTATTCTTCCCTCTGATTTACCTTTTATTATAATACTACTTCCAACAGCAAAAGCAATCTTATCATGCTCAATTTCTTGTAAACTTACTATTCTATGGGAATACCTAGAGGAGTCTATTCTTTGGAAACTTCGGTTAAACTGATATAAATTCTTTCCCCTAGAAATCCATATACGATCTAAGGTGATGAGCAACTGTGCCTGTCCACCCCCATTTAAATTCATTTCTATATAATTCCATTCACCACTTCTTCTGTTGTAAACA
Source organism: Lentimicrobium sp. L6 (assembly GCF_013166655.1). Lineage (NCBI taxonomy): Bacteria > Pseudomonadati > Bacteroidota > Bacteroidia > Bacteroidales > Lentimicrobiaceae > Lentimicrobium > Lentimicrobium sp. L6. The sequence goes on along the minus strand of NZ_JABKCA010000069.1, from coordinate 23,973 downwards.
GCCAAAGTATGCTCCAATAAAAACCAAACTGACTCATCAATTTTTGCCATGGTTAAGACAGACTGGTTTTGCATCTCCTTAGGGAATTCTTTATGGAATTTGAGACACTGATGATCAAATGCAAATAGGCCCTTCCGGTTGGCAAAGTATGTCTGACGATCAGCTCTCAGCACTTTGGTGATGGTATCAAAATAGGGGACTTTCATATTCACATAATTATAAGCTTGCATCTTCTGCAAACCTGGGTAACTAGGCTTTTCATTATGAAAAAGATTCTTAAGATGAATCATTTCAGTTTTGCTCTTTAACGTCACATCTAGTTGCCCATTTATCCCACCAAACCAAGTAACAGAATCCTCCTCAAAACTAATAGTACTTATATATTTTTCATTGGGGATAACGACCAAATCTGCTCCTAAAACATCTATTTCACTTTTATCCTTTTGAATTCCATACAAACCATAACCTCCCCACACTGCCATTACTATATTTTGTTTCCGATCTTCTAGTACTTGATGATACCAATCAGTGTAAGTACTGGCATTATTAATGGTATAAGACTGTACTTCATTTGTTTTTATATTCAATTTATCAAGCCCTAAACCAGACCACTGGGAAACCCAAAGGTTTTCTGATGAATCAAAATACAAATGGCTAATATGATTAGAAAGCAATGAACTTTTGGTTTTCCCTTTCTTATATTCACCTATGACCCCTTTTTTAAAATCAAAAGCATTTAGGCCTTCGCTATCGGTACCTACCCACAATATTCCATCTTTATCTTCAGCTAAAGCAGTTACTTTTCTTCCAGAAACGCTTCTTTCCTCCCCTGGAATATGAAAATAATGAGTGAAATTATGATTCTTAGGGCTATAAAGACTTAGCCCACCATTAGTGGCCACCCAAACCACTCCAGACATATCTTCCATTATTTTATTCACATGATCATTACTCAAAGCATTGGGATTATTAACATTAGCCGAGACATGAATAAACTCATTGGTATTAGGATTGTACTTGGTGATGCCATTGCCTTTTCCGAACCACAATGTTTGATTTTTATCTTCATAAATACAAAATGTGGAACCTCTCATAAACAATTCGAATTGTTTGTTCTCTCTATCAAATTTATAAGCCCCATCGAGACCACAGACCCAAAATTGATCTTTAGAATCTATAAAATAAAAAGATACATCATTAGCTCTCTTTTGAAATCCCCCCCCATACTCATTAGCGTTTATAACATCGAATTCTTTTGTGTTCACATTAAAACGATGCACATTTAGTCCTCTTCCTCCAATCCATAAAATAGAATCATTTTCCTTGAGCATAGTGTGATAGTGATAATATTCTTGAGAAATCCCTTGGTGCTTATAGTGCTTTATTTGCTCTGTCCTTACATTGAATTGATGCAAATGACCATCTACTGTTTCAATCCACAAAACTCCTTTTTCATCGGCTAGCAACTTCCTAATATGGTCGTTTTGCAAACCATTATGATTTTTTTTATCACTAAAATAATGAATGAAAACATCTTTGGTTCTGTCATATCTATTGAGCCCAAAACTAGTACCAATCCACAAATCCCCATAAATATCTTCAGTTATTGAAGTAATAAGATTTGAGGAAATGGAAGTACTATCCGTTGGAATATTCTTAAACACTAAGAATTCATAACCATCGTAGCGATTTAGTCCATCAGTAGTTGCAATCCAAATGAAGCCATATCTATCCTGAATAATATCAAGAATACGATTATCTGAAAGCCCATCTTTTGCACTCAGTTTATCAAACTTTGTCTGAAAATCTTCATTCAACTCCACCACTTGAGTTTGAGCCTGATTCAGTCCCCAAAGGCAAAGCATTATAAAGAGCAGAGTTTTAAACTTCATTGATCAAGTATATTATTTTATGGTATTAAACAAGAATACGATAATGAGGTAAAAATAATGAAAACCTTCAAATATCGTATTCTTTATCATTAATTAATAGAATTTAATAGATTTAGAATGCGGGATACTGTACAAGAATAGTTGCCTTATGTTGACAAGGTGGATTCTGACTATTCGATTTGGTGAAATCAGTTTTCAAAATCATCATTTTGGCATACGTTCCATCCTTAAGTTTGATTATCACAACTTTATTCATATCCATTACATCGCAATCCGTAAACGATTTCCCATCGCTTAAATATCCTGTTGAAGGAGCCGTAGTTACGGCATCCATATTGGTATAATTGGTCACTAACCAATTACCACAAACCCCAACATCTTCTGTACACCATGGTTCAACCATAATATCAGCATTTTGGTGATCGCCATGAATCTTACCTGTCTTAAAACTATAGCAACTTTCAGAACCAGCACTTGTTAATACAATTTTTTTAGCACTTGAATTTTGACTAGCAGAAGAACCTCCTGTGGCTGTTCCCCATGCACTCGTACTCGAAGAGCCGGCAGATGAAGAACCTGGAACCACATCAAATCTAAACTCATTTTCGTATTGTCCATCCATATAATACTCTACCCAATACTGACCTTCTGGCCATCCAGCATCTGGCTTACTTAAACTAAAATTAGATTCTCCACCTTCCTGATTTGGAAAATCAAATGTACTAGATACAATAGTCATTTTATCACTAGAACCTGGTGCATAATAGTGCCAGTTTACTTTTATTTGATGCCCATTTCCATTCCCATTCCACTTAAATACCGAAATGACCTGAGGCGTGTTTTTATAAAACTTTGTGGAAGAGCTTTTTAAATTAGACTTAGAGCCTGGCTGTAATTCTTCTCCTAATTTAAAGGACTGATGATTGAGGCTAAAATTAGAGGAGAAGTTTGAATTAGAGCTGTTAGGATTAATGTTCTTTCCATTGCTATTTCCATTATTCGAAGAATTTCCTTTACTTCCTGGAGGCACAATAACAAATCCAGCTTCAGCATTACTGGCTGGTTTCTTTATCTCAAAATCGATGCGTCTTTGTTTTTGACCTTGAAAATCAATTTGGACGAAATATCTACCTACTTTGAATCCTCCAGATGGTTTAATAATATTGGCATAACCATAGCCCTGCGCATCAGCAGGTAGCGTGTAAGATTTACTAGCACCCGTTATTTCTTGGCCATTATAATACCATTTTACGGTCATGGTCTTACCCACAGCCTTTCCTTCCCAATCCCAAATAACATATATCTTATCTTGATTAGATTGGAACTCTTCAGCTTCCTGTTGAGGTAGGATATCATAATTTGAGGTCAAACTCTTTCCCAACTTCATATTGGTAATTTTAAATGAGGGAGGTATTACTACCCGCTTAGAAGTGCTTGAAGCAGAAATGGTAGTAAAAGTATTAAGTACCTCATCACCAATTCCACTGTATTGATTGTATAATCTAGTTTCTATCATGGTCCATAAAACATAGCCAAAACCATTTTTTACTGCATAAAAAGTTCCAATCCCCACCTCTAATCCATTCACTGTCATCGTGTATCCAGCAAACTTACCAGGGGTATTGTTTAAAGTATAATCCTCAAAAGCCACTCGATTGGCACTGGGTAAATATTGACTTTCGAAATACTGAGCAATAGCATCGGGAGTCACACTAGCATCAGCCTTAAATGCCCTAACTTCTAGAAATATATTATTACTAGGATGAACAAAATCATAAATCTTGTCGGTACCTTCTGTCTTGGTTTCTCTAGTCCAATCTGATGGAACATTTATCTTAAAACCAAAACCATTATCCACAACCCATTGAGCTGATAACAAACTAGATATAAAAACTAATAGTATAAAAATAGTTGCCTTTTTCATTGTTTTACATTTAAATTGATGAATAAAGTTAAAACAATGCGATTCTTAAATACTCAATAATACTTATCTGCTCCGATCAATCTGATAATTGTTTCTCAGCATGACATATTTGTTATTTTGATTTATAAGAAATGTAAAGAGGTCAAATTCTTCTTAGTCATGACACAGAAATCAATTATCTATTCATCTGATACGTTTCTTCACCAAATGAGCTCATATATATATCTTAAGCCGAACATTGGGTCTCTTGGTTGTATTTTCGAAGAAACAATGGACAATGAAACTCAAAATCCTTCTTCTTTCTATCATGTGTTTGCTGCTGTTTCAGGGTAATAGCTGCACCAATGAATTTAAAGGACATGAAGGGGAACTTTCGACAGAAGAATTGTGGTGGAATGGATTAAATGATACCTGGAAAGAATTATGCTTAAGGGAAAGTGGGCATTTAGGAGAGCAAATAAACACCGAAATACTGAATGAAATTTTAAACCTTGAGGGATTTAGTCTTGATTTTTACCCCATTGACAAAAACAACTTAAAACCACTTGAAATGCTTGTCCATCTCAAACAAGTTTCTGCTGGAAATACTCAGGTAACTGATTTATCCTCCTTAGGAAAGCTTCCATTACTCACTTATATAAACATCCCTAATACGCCAATTCATGATTTGACTCCTCTAAGAAATTTAAAAAACCTAGAAGAGATCTATATTCAACAAAGCCAAATATCAGATCTAAAACCATTATCGGAAGCTATAAATTTACAGGTGATTATGTTTCATGAAACAGGAATTACTTCACTAGAACCCATTATGAATCTGCCCAAACTCTCCATCATTAATTTAGGCAAAACCAAGGTTCCACAAGAAGAAATAGAAGCTTTTAGCTTAGCTCATCCCCATTGCGAAATACATCAATAAAATAAAAACCTATGAAAAAGTTTTTTAAATATTTAATTCTTGTCATTATCATCATCATTGGACTGTCCTTCTTTTTTGATCTTAATTCTGCACATATTGAAGAAGTGAAAGTTTGTGATCAAATAAATGGTAGTATCTGCCAGATAGACAAACCCATTTTCGAAACCAATACCCCACAAATCTATGTGAGTTGTGAGTTAAAGAATCCTCCTGGGGAAACGCAGGTTCAGTTTTCATGGTTTTATTTAAAAAATGGTAGAACAGAAATTGACGCAGTTGTTTTGACTAATGGTGATGAAATAGGAAATGTAGATATGTATTCCTCTTTAAACCGACCTAATAACGGTTGGCCAATAGGAGATTACGAAGTAGAAATAAAAATTTTAGACACCGAGAAAGACCCTATAATCAAGTCTTTTTATGTAAGATAAGCCCAAACGCAGTACATTCAATAAGGATTGCTTTGGAAAGTGAAGATGAGGAGAACCCGGAATATTTATTTCGGGTTTATTTTTTTACTTTTGATTCCGAATTAAACACATGCAAAAATGAATTTATATAATTTAAACAGAGGGTTTCTGACTGTATGCATCAGCCTCCTATTTCTAAATGGATTTGCCCAAAACCCCGCCAATCATCCTGATACTTTAGATACCTATTTAACAAAGGCATTCACAGATTTCGAACTTCATGGATTATCGGTGATGGTTATTAAAGACGATAAAGTAGTTTTTGACAAAAACTGGGGTACTGCTGGTTATGGTGAAGATGTAGGTAGCGAATCCCTTTATAATATCGCCTCATGTACCAAAGCATTTACAGGTGCTGCCATGGCAAAATTAGTTAATGATGGCCTTTTGCACTGGGATGATTTAGTGATAGATTATTTGCCTGAGTTTAAATTAGCCGACCCCTATATCACCACTCATTTAACCATTGAAGATCTATTAGTTCACAGAAGTGGCTTGGGTACTTTTTATGGTGATTTACTCTGGTACGAAACCAATAGAACTGATGAAGATGTGATAGAAAGGCTTCAATATTTACCCATCACGAATCGTTTTCGCGATCAATATGGCTATCAAAACACCATGTATATGGTTGCAGGTGAGATTTTGAAAAAGGTAACAGGACAAACTTGGGAAGAATATATTCAAGAAAATCTACTTGATCCTTTAAAAATGGAATCTACTGTAACTTGTGGAAATAAACTAGAGGAGGGCTCTAATATTGCATATCCTATGATTGATGATAAAGAAATAGGTTTTAGTATGAAAAGACATCATGCTGCTGCTTCTATATTTTCCAGTACAGCAGATTTGAGTTTATGGGTAAGGATGCTTTTAAATAATGGCATCATTGAAGAAGATACCATCCTCCCTGCTCATGTGATTAGAGATATGATGGCTCCAAGAACCATGAAATCGGTTAATGGATTAAGAAGAATGACTGGTGCCCAATTTAGTACCTATGCTTTAGGCTGGAATGCTTGGGATCATAATGGTGAAAAGGTGGTGGAGCATGCAGGTGGAATGCCAGGATATATTTCTCAAGTGACTCTTGTTCCTCAAGAAAACTTAGGAATCATTATTTTGACCAATACATTAACTAGCGCACCCACAGCTATGGAACTTTATATCCTTGATTCTTATCTAAAAGAGGAATCCACTGATTGGGCATCTATGTTTGTTGGATTCAAAACCAGAGGAGAAAAGGCTGAAAAAGAAGCTTTAGTAAGACGAGAAGAATCGAGAGTACTGGACACAGAGCCCAGTTTAGAGATTGAGAAATATTTAGGAACATATGAAGACAAAATGTATGGTAAAGCCATCATTTCTTTGAAAGATAAGCAACTTCATTTAGTTTTTGAGCCTGCCAAAGAAATGTTTTATTCTGATATGGAGCATTGGCATTTCGATACCTTCAAGGTTCATTTTGCCGACCCCTTCTTACCAGCTGGATATGTGAGCTTCGATTTTGATTCCAGAAGAAATATAGAAGGATTTAAAATTGACTTAAAAAGCAATGATTTCCACTTCTTTAATCTGGATTTTAAGAAACTAGATTAGATTATCTGTTGTGATAAAAGTAAAAGCAGGAATTTGAATCATCAAATTCCTGCTTTTATTTAATTCAGATGCTTTTAAAATCTGTATGCTACACTTAGTAAAGCTGATGAGCTAGATAATCCTATATTTAATCCTGACTCATCCATTTCAGTATCATCATTTTCATATTTCTCGTATTTTGTACTTGTAGAACTAGTATAATAGTCTGCACCTGGTAATAACTCAACTCCAAAAACAAATCGTTGATTGAGTGCATAGTTAAAACCTAAAACAAAATTCAAACCAACACTATACCTTTTATCCTCTATAGTTCTTCTTAATTCAGATTCTGAATCAAACTCCTCATCCAAACTACTTGAATACGTGCCAGTGATATCCATTCCATAAATGAAATTAAGATGCTCATCAATTGAGGCATTACACTGCTTTCCAAATCCTATTCCAAATCGATTATACTTGTGCGAGTTTTCTTCATACTCACCTTTTTCTTTATAGTTAGTTGTAGTTCCGTATATTGACTTCAGTCGCCACATTGATTTCTGATGTCCAAATTTATACATGACTCCAAAATTATCTAAATTTTGAAAAACTAGACCTAATTCCTGTTGCTTTATTTTTTCTTGTGCAGATGCAGTTAATATAGAAACTGAAACTGCTATTAATATAATTAGTTTTTTCATTTTAATGTTTTATTGGGTGATAATACTTAAATAGATTAAGTTTTTTTATTTTTATAATTAAAACCTATAAGCAAAATTCAATAATGCTGATGAGCTTGATAATCCAATTTGAAAATATGAGAGGTCATACTCTTTATGATTAAAAGACTCTTGATTTGATTCTTCCAGACGTTTTCCTATTGAATAGGAAGCACCTGGCAATAATTCAAAACCAAACACAAAGCTTTCTCCTATTAAATAATTAAATCCTAAAATACAATTGAGGCCAAAACCAAATATTTTCCTTTCTGTGGTATACAAATCACTTTGATCATATTCTTGTTGTTTATAGTAATAACCATAAGAAGCCTCAATATCTGCTCCATAAATAAAACTAATTCTTTCGTCAATAGGAGCAGTGTATTGCTTACCAAAACTAAGTCCAAGACTAGTCCCTTTATGAATTATTTCATTTTGATACTGATCTTGATTATACAAAACTTGTTTTATGTCATCCTTCATTGTACGGATATATACAGACTTCAATCTCCACATAGAATTTTGATCCCCGAACTTATACATTAATCCAAAGTTGTTGAAATTTCGAAATACAAGCCCCAATTCTTTCTGTTTCACCTTTTCTTGGGCAGTAACAGACAATATGGCCATGGATATGACCATCAATAAAATTATTTTTTTCATTGTAATCGTTTTTAATAGGTTGGTTAATAAATCAAATGATATTTGGATATCCAAGAGGCATAATTACAAGAAGTATGCCATAACACATATTAAACGTTATAATTCATTTAATTATTACCATGTGTTTATTAATGAAAGTTAAATATTAAAACAATACTGTCCAATACATCTTCCATTTTAAATAAGATTCTTCACCTCATTGCATTTCGTTCAGAAAGACAGTGTCGTAGGAGGTGATATGGAGTAAGAAGGGTTTTGCTTTTCTCAATGCCAAAAGCAAAACCCTTCTTACTATTCCGTTGCCAAAACAATAGTCATTCCGATGCGCAGCGAGGAATCTTTTATAATGATTAGGACACAATTGATATTATGAACTAAAATGAAATCATCCTAAATAAGCAAGCGAATTTTAAATAAAGACTATATAAACTAGATTGCGTTTTACTTTTGCAGCCGAAAAATCACATCAATCAAATGATCAATCAAATGAGATTTAAATTTATTTTAATCGCCTTATTAATACCTGTATTTATCTGGGCTCAAGAAGGAGAAAAAGAAAAGGCCAAGATTAGCCTAAGTGGCTTTGTTAAGGCCGATTATATTTTCGATAGCCGCCAAAATATAGAAGGCCGTGAAGGCTTTTATATTGCCTATCCAAAACCTAAAGTATATGATGCCAATGGGATTGATATCAACAACCATCCATCGAGCAATCAATATGGAATGACCTCAAGATTAGGTTTTAAAGCAGATGGAATTACTGTATTGAATGCGAAAAGCATGGCTTATATTGAAGGTGATTTTACTGGCCCTAGCAATGCACACAATAATACTTTACGTCTACGCCATGCTTATATCAAACTCGATTGGAAAAGCAATAGTTTATTGGTGGGTCAATATTGGCATCCAAATGATGTGCCTGAAATGATTCCCAAAATTCTTTCTTTAAATACTGGTGCCCCCATGCACTCCTTTTCTCGTGGACCACAAATTAGATTCACTCAAAATATGGGACCTATTAAATGGATCGCTGTTGCTTATGCTCAGAGAGATTTCACGAGTACGGGTCCTCAAGGAGTAAGTAGTAAATATTTAAGAGAAGGTATAGTTCCTGATTTAAGTTTACAAGCCCATTGGACACATAAAAGCGTCTTTGCTGGTGTTGGAGTAAATTACAAAAGACTTCATTTTAGAAGCATGACCTTAGACAACCAATTGATGACCGATGATGTTCCAGCTTTATCCGCTTTGGCTTTTATTAAGGTGAAACATAAGAAATGGGACATTAGGTTGCAAGGAGTTTGGGGCGAGAATTTATACGACCATTTAATGCTTGGAGGAACGGCCATTGCTTCAGTGGATAGTTTAAATGCGCAGATTGAATATTCGAATATATCGGCTGTTTCTGCTTGGTCTACTATCTATTATACCTTTGGTAAATTAAAAGTGGGTGTATTTGGTGGGATTGCCAAAAACCAAGGTTGCGCTGAAGAAATTGCTGGTTCAGTATATGCCAGAGGTACTGACATTGATTATGTTTACCGTGTGAGTCCACAATGGTATTATACCGTCAAAAATCTCACTATAGCCAACGAATGGGAATATACCGTAGCTGCTTATGGAACACCAGATTCTTATGGGAAAGTTAATGATACTTATGAAGTAGGTAATTTAAGATTCACCTTATCATTAATCTATGCTTTCTAGATTTTGGATGACAAAAAACAGGCTGTTCAAATGAATTGAACAGCCTGTTTTTTTATATCTAATGAATACTATTTTCTATTTCCTCGCTTATACATTTTTCAAGAAGCATCATCAATTAATAGATTCCAGCCCTATTATAGATCTATCAAATCGTTTTTAATAGCAAATTTTACCAAATCGATAGTGGATTTAAGTTCCAATTTTTGGAGGATGTTATTCTTGTGAGTCTCCACAGTACGAACACTAATAAATAATTCGTTTCCGATTTCTTTATATGACATTCCATCTGCGATAAGTTTTAGAATTTCTCGCTCTCTTTTGGTTAGGCTACCTAATCTTGAGTTATTGAATTTCTCTTCCTGATTGCCTGCCTTTTTAATGTAATCCATTAAAATAGTATTGGGAATCTTCTCACTCAAATACTCAAATCCTTGATTGACTTTTTTAATCGCCTCCACTAAATCTTCTCTCATGCTATCTTTAGGAAGAAAGCCTTTTGCGCCAGCTCTAATGCTTTTAAAGATAGTCTCTTCATCAGTGTAAGAAGAGAAAACAATGATTCTTATTTGAGGAAAATCTTTGGTTAAAATACCTGCTATCTCTATTCCAGACATTTTGGGTAATGAAATATCCAATATGATAATATCAGGCTTTATAAATTTAAGCTTTTCAAATAATTCATCACCATTGGAAGCTTCCCCAACAATTTCTATATCGTGTTCCTTAATGAGAAGGGCAAAAATACCATCTCTAACTATCTGGTGATCATCCACCAGCAAGACTTTGATCTTGCTCATAATTTTTGTTTTTCTTTCTATTGCTAAGATAAATAAAAAAGCTCAGCTACAAAAAAAAGCTTCTGTTAAGAAGCTTTAATAATTTAGATGACGTTTTCAAACTGTCGTAGGAACTTCAAATCGTTCTCAAAAAACAGTCGTAAATCTTTAATTTGATACTTGAGCATAGTAATTCTTTCAATGCCCATACCGAAAGCAAAACCAGTATATTCTTCACTATCTATTCCAGCGCTTTTCAAAACATTAGGGTCCACCATTCCGCAACCTAGGATTTCTACCCAGCCAGTGTATTTACATATATTACAGCCTTTTCCACCACAAATGTGGCAAGATATATCCATTTCGGCAGAAGGTTCGGTAAACGGAAAGTAACTAGGTCGAAGACGAATTCCTGTCTCCTCTCCAAACATCTCTTTTGCAAAATACATGAGGGTCTGTTTTAAATCGGCAAAACTGACATTCTTATCTACATATAAACCTTCTACTTGGTGAAAGATACAATGTGCACGAGCAGAAATGGCTTCGTTACGAAAAACACGACCGGGGAAAATACTTCTAATAGGAGGCTTTTGATTCTCCATCACTCTTACTTGAGTTGAAGAAGTATGAGTTCTCAAGGCGATATCTGGATTTTTCTCGATGAAGAAAGTATCTTGCATATCGCGTGCTGGATGTTCTTCAGGGAAATTTAGCGCCGTAAAATTATGCCAATCATCTTCTATTTCTGGTCCTTCGGCCACATTAAAACCAATGCGAGAGAATATTTCTATTATTTCATTTCGCACTAATGATAAGGGGTGACGACTACCCACTTCAGCATTAACCGGCATAAATAAATCTAAATAGTCACCAGATTCTACTTGTAGACTCTCCAGTTGCTCTTTAACTTCAGTGATTTTATCCTGTACAGCATTTTTTAAATTATTTAAGAGTACACCCATTTCTTTACGATCCTCTTTCGCCACATTTCTAAACTCACCAAAAAGAGCAGGAATAATTCCTTTTTTACCTACATACTTTATTCTGAAGGCTTCTAAATCCTCCATCTTCTGAAGGCTGAGCGCCTCCACTTCTTTAATATATTCTTTTACCTGGTCAATCATTGTTTGCTACTCCACTATTTTAATTTTCATGCTCACTGTTTCCAAGGGTTTATCTGCTCCACCAGTTTGCACTAATGCTATTTTATCTATTACATCGAATCCTTCTGTAATTTCACCATACACGGTATATCCACCATCTAAATGTGGCGTACCACCAAGAGTACGATAAACCGCTCTTTGTTCTTCTGAATATTTATATCCGCTCATATCTATACCTTCCGATTCCATTTGCTGAATTAACTTAGGCATATAAGCATTGATATAAGCACGGTCTCTAAGTCTTTGCAAGGAATCGATGGTTTTATAAACCTTTGCATTTTCAGGACGAGTACAATACTCCCTAATGATTCCCATCTGAGCACCCTGATTCATACGCTGTTCCATATTATCCATCATGGCATCACTCACCGGTTTCCCCTGAACAATATAAAATTGAGAGCCACTAGATGCTTTTGTAGGATTCACATTGTCGCCCATACGAGCAGCAGATAAAGCGCCTTTTTTATGGACATATTTTTGAGGTAAAAATTCAGCTGGGACTTTATAACCTGGGTCAGGCCTCCCATCTTCATTTCCCCCACCCTGTATCATAAAATCTTTTATAACACGATGGAATGGAGAGTTCTCATACCATCCTTCGTTAACTAGTTTAATAAAGTTATCCCTATGGGCGGGAGTTTCATTATAAAGTTCTCCTTTCATATTTCCATAAGGAGTTTCTATAATAAATTTTATGCGAGTCTCTTGTGCGATAGAAACACAGAAAATTAAACTAAATAAAACGAGATATAATGACTTTTTCATAGAACTATATTTTACAGACCTTGGTAGGTCTTTCTAATATTTTTACTTATTTCTTCAAATTCTGAGGTTTCCAGTTTAAGCTTTGGCTGTTTAAAATCGATATCATATACCGTATTAATAGGAATAAGATGAATGTGAGCATGAGGAACCTCTAAGCCAAGTACAGCCATACCTATCCGCTTACAAGGCACATTAGCCTCTACTGCTAAGCCAACCTTTTTAGCAAAAACAATCATCTCGGCCAAATCTTCATCTTCAATATCAAAGATATAATCTGTTTCTACTTTTGGTATTACTAGAGTATGACCTTTTGCAAGAGGATTGATGTCGAGGAAAGCATAAAACTTGTCGTTCTCTGCTATTTTATAAGAAGGAATTTCTCCATTTACTATTTTTACAAATATGGAACTCATAAGGCTATCTATCTTGATACTTCAATTATTTCGAATGGAATGGTACCTGCAGGAACATTAATATCAACAATATCTCCCACTTTCTTTCCAAGCAATCCTTTAGAAATTGGCGAACTAACAGAAATTTTTCCTTTTTTTAAATCGGCTTCATTTTCAGGAACCAATTGATAAGCCATTACAGCGCCATTTTTAAGATTCTTAATCTTCACATTAGATAAGATTAATACTTTAGAAGAATCCATCTTTGATTCGTCGATAATGCGTGCATTTCTAACTACGGCTTGCATTTTAGAAATTCTCATTTCCAGCATGCCCTGAGCCTCTTTTGCAGCATCATATTCAGCATTTTCAGACAAATCTCCCTTATCTCTAGCTTCAGCAATTTGACGAGAAATGGAAGGGCGTTCTACAGTGATCAATTGATTAACTTCAGCTTTTAGCTTGTTTAATCCTTCTTCTGTAAAATATTTTATTTCTGACATTTTATTATTTTTTATCTGATTCATTAACTAAGAAAAGACCCTTATTTTCATAAGAGTCCTTTCTTTTTACAAAGAAACAAAATTTCTTAATATCATCACGCTAATAAGATAGCGTAATTCTTTAGAGGTCTAAACGAATACCAATACGGTGTATTCCGTCGAAAACTTTAGTTGCTTGATAAGAATAATCTATACCAATATGTGTACCTTCTTCTTTATTTAATGGCACTTGAACACTAAAACCACCACTAAAACCTCTATGAAGAGTTAAACTCTCAAGTTCATCATTTATTTTATCCTCATAGGTGTATCCAGCGCGTAATAACACAATTTCTCTAAGTGAAAACTCACCACCTAGAATATATTGGTCATTGGTGAATGAATTAGAAACGAAAGTTCCTGCAAGGGTAAATTTACTTACTTCACCAATAAGGAAATCGTAACCTAAACCGATATTCAACTGAGCGGGTAATTCAAATTTCTCACCTCTCCATTCTGTTGTAAAAGCATTTGCTTGACCTGGAAGAAAAGATTTAACTGAGATACCATCTCCTGAATAAATCATTGGAGTACCAATATTCTTTAAAGCTACACCTAATTTAATGTTATCGTTTGGTCCAGTGATGTATTGAATACCTGCATCAATAGCTAAACCTTGAGCAGAAACATCGGAAGTAGATTCAGAAATAATCTTCACTACTAAACCACCATGAATACTACTAGAAAATGACTTAGCATAAGCTAGATTAATATTAATAGAAGAGGGAGTATAAGTACCCGCTCCTCCTTCTGGTTGCTGTGTTGTTGTACGATCAATGGTTCCAAAATTCATACTCATGATACTTAATCCGAAAGCACCAGATTCTCCAACCTTGGAGGCTAGACCAAAGGAGTAAATTCCAATGTCTGCAGCACTTAGATAGTTTGTATATGTTAAACCAACATCTAAACCTTTAGTTTGAGCTAAACCACCAACGTTACCAAAGATGGCTTCGAGTCCAGTTACTGTAGCCGAACCTGCATTACCCCAACCAGTTGTTTTTGCCCATGGATTGATCAGGAGCTCTGAAGCGCCAGCCTGACCTGAACGGTCTTTATTCCCGGCAAAGGCCTCCTGATGGGGCAGTATGATTGATGCAATGAATAATACCGCTATTGAGATTTTATATAGACTTTTCATACTATGTATTTTTATTTTTTCTATAATCAAATTATTTGCCTTAAAATTAAATTAGAATGTGTTCAAGTCAGATTTACGTAACATTCCTAACCACTTAATAACACGTTCTTTTTTAGTTCCATTGAAATCAGCTTCAACATGTATTAAATACATACCTCCGGCAATTGGAACACCAGCAAAGTTTTTTAAATCCCATTCAACAGATGTTACAGCATTGTCTTTTTGGAACTCACGTATTTTGGTACCAGCCAAATTATAAATGGTCACCGAACATTTATCTGGCAAGTTGGTAATTTTAATTCTATTATCAAGAGGAACTGTTTCGTAAGTTGAATATGCATAATATGGATTTGGTACCGCTCTAATCATGTCCATATCCTCATCGTAAGCAGTTTCTACACCATAATCAGTAGCATCCTCTCGTGTAGAGAATTGATATAATGGATAATTATTATTCACTTTCCCATAAACAGTTTCAACAGTATCAGGAATAGGGATTCCAGTATAATGACGAGCATAGGGCTTGGCCACTCTGATTTTAACTTTCACATCATTATTAAGGAAGCTATTCTGATCTGCATAAGGAATAGTAGTCCACATACCAGTACTAAATATTTGACTATAGGCAAACATTGGGAATACAGATGTAACAGCTGCTTCCAACTCATCACGATAAGATTTTCCAGCATCATAGGCAGGGAAAGTCATTGAAGCTACTTGTTGATTGCCTTCAAATTGGCCAGGTCTCATCACATATACGTAATGCATCCCTCCAAATAAAATACTACCATCAATATTGCTAGTTACACTCGCAGTTGGATTCCATTTCATATCACGTCCATTTTCTGCTGATAACCAAGAGTTCTCACCATAAATGATATTCAATCGTTCACCTGTTTCCACATTAATAGCATATCCAGGGAACCAACCCATACCATGAGAGCTAATATAATTGGCATCTTCTTCATTATCTGAAGGCTCTGCACCAAGCTCAGCAAAGTTTCCATCTTTATCAATAGAAGGGCTTGCTCTAAGACCAAAACGCTCTACACCACCTTCAGATAAACTTCTATCATGTTGCATTTCAATAACAGGACAACGTGTCCATTTACTCTTATCAGATGTGATTACAAAATCGATACTTGAAATATTTGATAGCGGATTATCTGCCCTAGAATCTTTATCAAATGCAGGACCATAATCATTTTGATTATAGGCAGCTGTCATAGAATAAGGAGCCCAAGTACCACCAACAATTCCTTCAAAATTGGCATTTGGATCCCAAGGATTTGATTGACCATTCATATCATCGTCAGCCGCATCTCCAACATCACCAGCAAATGATGAACCAGCACGAATCCAATCGAATGCAGTACCAGGGAAATCAAAATCTCTTTGTCCACCAAACCACTGGTTTGAACTATCGGCAAATAAAATTTCGCTAGATAATACATTATTATTTGGAGCTAAAACATCATAAACTGATATTTGATCTGTACCATCGGGACGCTTACCAACTAAATAAGGACCAGAATAATAAATCTGTTCTAAATTAACTGCAAATCCTAGGTCTCCGATAATTTGTTCATTTCTTGTGATAATACTAGTTTCACTTCTGTAAATTTCACCAGTTTCTACATCTTTCAACTTCCAGCCTGAAACATACATCGAAGCAGTATCACCACCACTAATGATAGCGAGGTTACCAGTAACATCATAATTTAATTCTCTATACATAGAATCGAAACGAAGCTCAAACTGACCACCTTTAACATTTAATGGGTCAACCACTCTAATATCAACTGGACCATAACCACGTTTATATTTAGCTTCATAAGCAATAGGATAAGTATCAGTTCCCAAATGATTAATAGAATCAGCAGGAGGACGAGACATTATTTCATCTATAGTTTCATCAGTTAACTCAATAATCATATTACCATTACCTTTTCCTTCTATTCTAGTAATTTGAGGTTGGTCACCATAAGAGGAGTTCACAACAGCACCATTAACTGGACGATGAGGAATAACGGTATAAGTTTTAATATTTTTTCTACCAGACAAGTAAGGAAGTTTTTGACCATAAAGGCCATTCAATACACCTGGTTCCTGAGTATAAGTCATAAAATTATTATGAGCATAAGCTAAGGCAGAGAAATAATACTGCTTATTATTTACCAATTCTTTAGAGCCTTCTGCAAAGGCATCTTCAGTAAGCATAAAAGAGTGGCTAATTCCATTATCAGAACCATCAACGGCCAAAACAGGTACGGATGCACTTAATGACTCGTCAAACTCATAATTAATTAAACGACCAATACCATTTTTAATATCGTACTGAGCAATTAAACGGGCTTTATCTGCATCACGGAAATCTTCAACAGTAACAGAAGCATCACTTAGTTGATAAATTTGATATCCTTCAAAAGAATAATACTCATCCCATTCTACGGTATCAGGAGAGTTAATATTAGGATCTTTTTCTCTATAAGCTTCACCGTAGTTATTACTGGTCTCTCTATTTGAGATATAAAAGATAACTTCTTGATCTAATTCACTAAAGGTTAAATCTGGAGCATTAGGACCATCAATAACTTTAAAACAGTTATCGAATAGCGCTTGACATTTATCATCAACTACACGCAGTAATTCAACAGATGCAAATGGCCCCCCTGAAGCAGCACGTGCCCAAGGAATACCAACAGTAATATAGTTGACAGCACCAGACTCTAGTACGAAAGGACCAGCAGATTGCATAAAACGTCTATCAGCAGGTTGGTTACCAGCTTCTTCTTCTGTCCAATATTTACCATCTTGGTTATATCCACCATTAGGAGGAAGAGAACCAGTACCCCAATTCCAAGGGTCAGAATTGCCAGGGAACATAAAATTAGTTTCAGGACCAACAGCACCAGAAGAAACGTGAGCATTACCACCATACATCATTTGAGTATTATCCTTCCAGATACCTCTAAGTAGGTTATAATATTCAGGAGCTGAACTAGGATCACTCATATAGGCTGCACCACCATTATTATGGTAAACAAAACGTCTCATACCATAACGTTCATCATCAACAATACCATTACCAAAATTCACTCCATTGATACTCTCATCAACGATTTGAACTTCTTCGATAGTATCACCTGTTACAATATCAGTAATATAGGTATATTTAGGGTTATCCGTTTGATCAGGATCTAAATAAGGTCCTTGGAAGAAGTCAACACCAATTGCAGGTGGTTGAGAACCATAAGATTCTGGCTCATTGTTTCCATCAACAGCTTTACCATTATAACAATAACCTAATCCACGACCAACATCACAACCTACATAATCATCATCAGCTTTACCTAAATCGGTATCTACCCATGGTGAGAAATAAGTTTCCGTTAATCTAAATGTAGAACGGTTAATAATTTCGTAACTATAAAAAGTCATGTTATTGACTACATCATTAGTCGCGAAGGCAAAAGCCTGACCTCTAATTTCTAAACCAATAGCTGCACCTTCAGATTCGGTATGTGCATTACCCTTATCGTTGAACACCCACCATAAAGTCTGGTCACCTTTTAAAACCTGGTCAACCAAAATACCACCAGTTACAATACCTATCTCAGACTCTCTAGTTTGAGCAGGCACATAATTTGGATCATCTTTAAAATTGATAGGGCAAAGTTCATTATATACATCATAATAAGGATAATCACCATTTTCAGGGTCATAATCACCATCTTTATCCATATCGAAGAATGGAGCTAAGTAATAACTTTGATTCAATGAAACATCACCATGGGCTGGCCACTCATAAAAAGATTCTGGTATTGCATAACCTGGGAAATCTTCTTCTTTATTTTCAGAAGCCCACCAAGCTAGGAATAAATCCACTTCCTCACGAGTTACCTTAAAATGCTTGTCGTATTCAGCACAAGTTTCTGAATCAATAGCTGCTGTTCCATCCACAGTAAGTGGACCAGTCCAGTAATCGATACCATCTTGTCTAAACTTCTGAGCAGCTAACTTTAGCTGACCATTAACATCCAGTCCACCAATCCATAAGGCTCCTGCGAATAAAGATGTAGCAGTTCCTGCTGCTGGAATAAAATATTGTGATCCGATACCTCCTGGAAGATCCCACCACATATCTCCGCCAGTATTAATTCTGGCTCTCACATTATTGACATCCAAAAATCTATAACTGGTAGCTTGAGTACAACCTGCCGCTGTGGATTTAACATGATTTGCTGACTTATTGGTTCCTTGATGCTCTCTTGCATTAACAGGTGCCAGAACTGAGAAACTCAATAAAATCAATAATAACCTGTATATATTTTTCATTTCTTTATTTTTTTTCATTTCCAAAATATAGTTCAGCATCTAATTAAAAGTTAAACATTACACCTAAACGAATAGTACGTGGAGAGCTATAATTACCAGGGTTATTTACAAAAGACTCATACAATAATCTATATGATTCCTCATTTAACTGCTGAGAAATTTCACTTTGCCACTGAGGTGCTGTTAAATAACCATCATCATCTGGGTTACCAGTGTATGAATAAACTGATTGAATATTTTGAGAATTCAATATATTATTGATTGAAAAATAAATATTCATATAAGCCTGACGACCATTGCCACCTTCTTTTAATTTGAATTTGATATCCTTATCAATTCGTAAATCCATACGGAATGTCCATGGAATCCTAGAACCAAAATAAGTACCTTTTAAGATATTCGATGTTGCACTACCAACAGCATAAACATTTTCTGATCTGGTATAAGGAGTACCACTACCACCATTAAAGGTAAGAGAAACACCAGTATTTGCTAATAATTGTACGGGAGCTTTACCAGATTTATCTCTGCTTATAACAGGACCGTCATAAGTCTTTCCACCACCATAACGATAGTCTAATACTAAGTTAATGGCATGGCGTCTATCCCAAGCAAGTGGATTCACAGAACGTAGATTTGGTAAACCTGAGTTTACCAATGCTGCTGCAGTAGTTGTAGAAGAACCTGTACCTTCAGCAAACTGTAAAGTATAGGCCGCTCTAACTCTAACATTTTTTGTTCTTCTTAAGTCATAAGTTAAGGTTAAACCTTTAACGGTACCAAAGTCAATATTTTTATAAGTATAATAATCCTTTGGATAAGCACCAGCATAACGTGAGTATTGAACCAAATTTCTAATTTCCTTATAATAAGCCGCAATACTTAAAGAAGAAGTATTGGTTAACTTCTGAGTAAAACCTAATTCATAATCAATGGTTTTCTTTGGCTTCAAATTAGGATTATTGAATGTAGTAGTCTGAGTATAGAATAAATACTGAGCGGGATCAAAACGAATATTTCCTAATGGTCTTTGAGTTAAGATATCGTAATGTGCAAAGAATAAAGCTTCATCAGAAATTGGGAAAGAGAACGAAATACGTGGCATATAAGCCCACTGTGGTTCATAATCTTGGAAGGCATCTTTACTTAAAGCTTGATTGGTATTGGTATTCTGTAAATAAGGAGAAACTCCTGAACCTTGATCAAGTTGAGCAGGATCCTGAATAACAGCTCCTAATTCATTATACCAAGTATCGCCATTACGGTAACCAGTAATACTTGTAGGATTAGCCACATTATCAACATAAACAACATATTCTTCTCCAATATTACCTGGTCTAGAATCACCATTATTCATTTTGTTATAATCGGCTTGGGTTAATTCTCCAGCAGTTCTTGCAGGGAAAAATAAATAGGGATCTTTTAATGTTAATTGATTCGCATCAAATCTATCCACACGTAAACCAACGTTTACAACCAAGTCACCATTAAAGTCAAATTTATCTTGAATATAACCTGCCATATAAATAGGCTCATAAGCGCCAGCATGACGCAAGAAATCGCCATTATCATCTTGCTTGGTATAGAAATCATCAAAACTTTGTTTACCAGTTAATTTTTCACCAGTATAATCATATCCATAAGAACCCATTAAAGAAGTATTTCCACCTTCTTGATAAAGCTCATCTGCACTAAACATATTGATATCATAAAGATCTGAACCAACCGAAATAGTTGTCATCTTTCCATCTCTATCATAAACATTTATGGTTTGATTCTCCATATCATATGAGTCGATATCAATAAAATCGACTCCAGCAGGATCCAGACCCAATTTAACTCTTAGGTTTCTATCGAATGTTCTTTGACTTCCACCATCGAACTTTCTATAATAAAGCACAGTATCGAGAAATTGTCCGCTTGGGGCATCATCAGCATGATAAATACCATCGGTATATACCAAATAAGGATTATCAGTATCTAATTCACCAATATGGAAATTGGTTAAACCTCTCATCAAGGTCCACAAACCTCTTGGCCCATAATTAAAAGAGCGTGAAGACTGTTGCTCATATTGGAAACCAAACTTCACTTCATGAGAAGCAATATCTAAAGCAGCAGCAACATTTACTCCTAATTGTGTTTGCTCAAATTCTTGATATCCATTAGAAACAATACCAGGGGCAGTAAACATTCCGTATATAAGACCCTGAGAACCAGGAGTCTGACCATTTAAAAGTCCATTACCTAGCGAAATCATATCAAGGTTAGAATGGAAAAAGGGATTCGGAAATAAATCATAATACTGAGCGGTATGATTTGCTAAAGCGATATTCTCTTGAGATGGGGTAAATAAAACTAAGGTATCAAAATCCCAAGAATTCAAATGTTTCACATTAGGAGTATTGGTAATGGTATCGAAGCGATTCTCGTAAGAAGAAGACTTCAATGACTCATACTTACCTAAATAACCATATTTAAACAAATCGTCTTTAAACTTATCTGATTCATTTTTAAATTTTCGTTGAGAATAATCCACTTGTACAGAATAGAAGAAATTTTTCATGATACTAGTACTTTCCTTTTTAGAAGGAAACCTCTGAGTAAAACGACCATAAGCTCTCCATGTATAATCAGTAGATACTGAATTATTATCCCAGTTAAACATAGTGTTCCTGTAGCTATAATTTTTTCCTTTACTATAATTAAAAGAACCACCAAATGTAAGTGTAGTATTATCTGAGGTCTTAACATCAAGCTTTGCAGATACGTTAGCACTTAAATTATCAGTATTAGGATTGTTTTTTACATTTTCCACATCATTTGCAGTAGTAAATTCTGCATTCTGATAAATACCAAAACCAATACCTGCAGGACGAACTGGAGTACCATGTAAATAACTCTGAAAATCATCAGTGGCTTTATTTATTCCAATTGCAGAATTAGAAGTCGATTGAGCATGTGTAACACTACCTGCTAAAAAGAAACCTAACAGCGCTGTTGAACTTTCTTCTTTACCTTTAAATAACGGACCAGTGAGGTTAAATTCAGCATTATTATAACCAAAGGCATCTAAGAACTGAGAGGTTTGAAGTTCAAGACCTCCACCAAAGGTACGAGATGGTCCTTTAGTGGTAATCGAAATCACACCACCAGTAACATCACCATACATGGCTGGAGTACCACCCAACATCACACTTACTTGTTCTAGAGCTGATGCAGGTAAACTTGAAGACCCAATAACTTTTACTCCATCAATATAAGTAACCGTTTCATCAGATCTCGCCCCCCTTACACTTCCTCTTTCACCATCGGAGGAGAATACACCACCAACGGTGGTTGCAATAGAAGATGCATTTCTATTAGGCATCTTTGCAATCTCTTCTTTAGTTACTGTTGCTCCGGAGGTAGTTTGATCCTTAGAAATCAAAGGAACCGTATAAGCTGTAATTTCGACCTCGTCCAAATTCAAAGCCCCAGAACTCATCTCTACATTGAGAAACTCTATGGTTCCTGCTTTGATAATTACTCCGTTAATCTGCACGGCTTGAAAGCCAACAGAAGAAGCTTTTAAATTATAGGTACCAGGAGGGATTGGCTTGATGGTATAATTACCATCAAAGTCAGATGAAGTACCTCCTACTTGGGTACCGCCCACTTCCAATATAATATTGGCGAATGGGACTGGCTCTTTGCTATCCTTATCTAGGAGTACTCCTTTCAGAGTGCCTGGCTGAGCAAAAGCCATTAAACTTGCGAATAAAACTATTCCAGTTGTTAATAGTAAATTTCTTATCATACCTTGAAATTTTATTATATTTTTCAATATGCTATAAAAGCAGGTAAAATAACGAAATAATGCTGTGAAAACCAAAAGAAATTTTAAGACAAATTAACGTTTGTTAACTATCCGATTAATATGGACGCTCAAGTATAACCTGATGAATGATGGCTTGACGCAAGTCTACTACGCGCTCTTCATGTATATCAGAGTCCGTTTCATGCTGATAATCAGTTATCTCGTTAGATTCGTAAAAAGAATCTTCTGACTGATTTTCATCTTCGAAAACGGAAGAAATGGCATCGCTTCCTGAGTAGGAATCTAGGCGATTTACGCTTAGGTGATTCTCGGAATACACAGGTTTTTCAGGTGTTTTTGGAGACTCAACGGCTTGGTAAGGATGGTCTATTTCGTCGTGTTCGTCATTTGCAAGATCAAAAACCTCACTAAAAATGGCACTTAAGGGACTAGCTTTTTTATCAGAACTGGGATTTAAATCTTGATCGATTATTGGGCTTGTTTTTGTGGAAGTTGCTTTGTTCTTTTTAATGCCTTTATAGATACCAAAGGCTATCCAACCAAAAACTAAAAGTGTATATAATAAATCATCCATGGGAAATATTTTTAGAGGGTAAAGATAGGAAAAAACTGGATATATGTATCTTGTTAAAAGCGACAAATATCTGATATCAAGCTGGTAAAAATGGTCGTGGCATTTTATAACAAATGTTGACCAATTACTTGAATATTTTTAGTTCTAAAAATTTTCTAACGTTTTAACTAAATCCCCAGCCATCGCCACAGGAAAAACTTCCTTTCATGTCGACGCATATGTTTTGGTTTTTTTCTGCTTTTCTCAATTCTCTTTCTTTGCTTTTTCCCTTGCCGTTCTGTTTGCTCTTTATACTTTTTATCATATTTCTCTACCTCCTCATCAATGGCCTTATTTTGTCTTTTAACCATTTCTTTTTGTGCTTGACTATCAGAGCGTGACGACTTTCCAGAAGAGGAACAAGCCGAAGATACCAATACAATAAATAATAAAATTGTAGATATATATATCAATTTCCTAAAAACGGAGAATAAAATTTGCATCAATTAATAATTTCCCCAAAAATACAGAAAAAATAAAAATCATTCTCATTTATCTCAGGGCAAACGCATACTTTGTTAAAAAGCTATATTTAGAAGAAAATAGTTTAA
>NZ_JABKCA010000068.1 GCF_013166655.1 Lentimicrobium sp. L6 | reverse complement strand
AATATACTCATATACAACTATTTGTGAACTAAATGGGTAACCCTATAAAATAATACTCTTATTTTCTGGTATCTCATCTGAATTTACATATTTAGTTATATGCAATTTATTATTCTTTTTCTTAATTAACAAACCAGGATCTGTACCTGAAATAAAACCTTTTGTTTTAGGATAAAGTTTTTTCAAAATAACAGTTTCACCATCATTGTCTATTGGTTTCAAAGTAAAACCACTGATATCATATGGTTTAATTCCACTATAAAATACAAATACTATTAATTCATCATTATAATGACAAAAGTATTCAGGCATTACTAGATCAAAATAAGATTCATTTCGTATTACACCCATTGTAAAGCAAGTATCTTTGGAATCATCATCTAATGAATGATATGCTGAAATAACAAACACGCTATATGAGTAAAAAAAAGGTCCACTGTTTTTGTCTTCTTCAATAAAATCATCGAGAACCTCTGAGATGTTTTTACCTGTAATACTAGAGCTGGTATTTTGAGCTACAATAATAGTTGTAAGCATTAGTAAAATTATTAGAAGTCTTGGTTTCATTTTATTTTTATCAGTTTTATCTTTGCGAATCAACCTAGCTAGTGTGGGATTCATCTGTAAATAGGGAATTATAATATATCTATAGCACTAATAGATTCATTTCTTAGCGTCCTTCGCGATTAATCTTAGCGTTCTCTGGGTGGAATTTTTATATGATTCTATTATTCTTCATCAACTGCTAGATTATTCGTGTAATCGCAGTAAAAAAGGTTAGAAATTTATTCGTGAATTTGTGGCCAAACTTCTAATACTCTAAAATTACTTCTTAACTTTCTGAGGAGGAATAATCCCATCATGAAGTAATTCCAAATACAGTTCTTCTACTTGCGCTTTGGCCCAAGGAGTTCTTCGTAGAAACTTTAGGCAGGAGCCAAAAGAGGGTTCAAATTGAAAGCAATTTAT
The DNA here is from genome assembly GCF_013166655.1 of Lentimicrobium sp. L6. Lineage (NCBI taxonomy): Bacteria > Pseudomonadati > Bacteroidota > Bacteroidia > Bacteroidales > Lentimicrobiaceae > Lentimicrobium > Lentimicrobium sp. L6. The sequence continues at coordinate 26,788 of NZ_JABKCA010000068.1, read as the reverse complement.
TTTGACTCTTGTAGCCATCATTTCCCAGCCATAATGCTCCTCCATATGTGCTAACATGTCTTTTAGCCTCACTCCGTGAAGTGGATTATTGGGTTGTTCTTCTTTTTGGCCTTCGTTCTTTTTCATGTTGGTCTCAAATTATCCGCAAATATGGTGTAATTCATCCAATAAACGGGTCTGTTTTTTAATAGGTAAATTTAGAGGAGTTAGTAGATCCTGGTTTTTCAACAACTGCTCACAGCTTATAATATCTTTGTCCATTAAACTCAGTTTTTCTTTCTTGGTGAGCTGAGTAAGAACAGTAATTGGGAATACCTTCACTCGTTCTATCATGTCTTTTAAACCATGGCCTTGAGGATAATCCCAGGCTAGGAGCTTCATACCACTGCAATTCCCATACTTTATGGAATCTGGCGAAAAGCGAGTGTTAGTTACCACCCATGCTTTAAAAGAAAGGCCTTCAAATTCGGGCATTTGTTCTCGCTTTCTGATGATGTCATTCACACGGGAACGCACATATAAGGGAACTTGTATGCTCACCGTTTTTCCTTGGTCTTTATGGTATTTGCATTCCATAATATGCTGAATATGTTTCTTGGTAGCTACCACATCCATCTCATGAGACAAACAGTGGCCATTAACCACCACGCCAACTTCTATTTCATATCCTTGCTTGGCAAAAAGCTGACCCATATATTGCTCAAAGGGATAGCCAGTTGGACCTAACTCAAAAATCGCCTTTTTGAGTTTGTAACGCATGGCTGAACTACCCTTGTCACGCTTGAGTAGTGAGAAAGCTCGAGAATATATTTTCTTAGTGGTGACGCCATCATAAACCCAATTTTCAATATCATGAACTACACGCATGATAGATTTTCTGTCGGCTCCCGAATTATGCAAAGAGCGTTCGAGTTTGGAAATCTCGAATATTTCCTCATCTCCAGAAGCTTTTCTGATGATGATATTTTTATGAAGGATTGTATTGGTCATATCTACAAATTTAGAATCCTCTTTACCCAAATAAAATTAGAAAAAGAGGATTCCAAAAGTACGAAATCTTATGCTTTATTATTTCACTAATAATTTTTCGGTATTACTAAAATTTGTTGCTTCTATCTTTACAAAATATAAGCCTTGAGATAAACCCTCTAGAGGAAGCTCAATTTGAAAAATTCCACTGGTCATTTCACCTTGATGTAATGTAGAAATAGTTTGTCCCATATTGTTAAGAAGGCTAACTTCTGTATATTGATTTTGTTCTAGATAAAAATTAATTCGAGCATTAGATATGGCAGGGTTTGGAAAGATTTCAATCTTCCCATTTTCAGTTTTTGGCATTTCAACGGTAGATGTATTCAATATAGGAGAACACATAGATGCTAAGCTACCAATACATAGTTTCGATGCTTCAAAGAAATAATCCATGTTCAAAATAGCAATTCTATCTTGCTCTGTATGATAATAAGGATTAAAATCACCACCATAATATTCTTCTATAATTAGAACCGCTGCATAGTCATTATTCCAAAAACTAGCATGGTCAGAATATACTGTTCCTGGCAATTCAAGAACGGGAACGATATCTAGTTCATAGATGTCATTTATTTCCACAATATAATCAGCCAATTGAGTAGAATTTGCAGTGTTAGAAGTATGAATTTCAAGTACCATATCCTCATCTTGATCCCAGGAAATCATATCCATATTGATAACGGAGTGAATGACATCTCCATTTGAAGCTGCTCTTGCTGCATAATCAGCACTACCGATTAAACCAATTTCTTCTTCATCCCAAAGTGCATAAATAATAGAATATTCAAACTCCATAGTACTTAAGATACGAGCAGCTTCAATAACAGCAGCAGTTCCACTAGCATTATCATCAGCACAGTAATAATCTACTGCATCGTAATGGCCACAAATCATATAATACTCGTCAGGATAAACTGTTCCTGGTTGCACTGCATAAACATTAATACCATCCAAACTATAGGCATCCCAAGTCGTTTCTAAACCTAGAGATTCTAAAGATTCGAAGATATATTGGGCAGCAAGGTTATTTCCCCAATTGCTCACTCTGTGTTCTATTGTTGTTGTTTCGCCATTTACAATGACTTCATCTTCACCACTTAGGTTCCTCATTTGATAGATAAGAGAATCTAAATTTACAGTATTGATGACGTTTTCAATCTGAGAGTCATGGCTTTGAGCAAAAGAAAAAAGGCCTGTAAAAAGGCAGATCAATAAAAAGGAAATGTGTTTCATGGTAGGTGTGTTTTGTGAATTTTCTAAAAAATAAGCAGGTGCTAAGATAAAAAAGAAAATCTTTAAGCACTGTACAATGACCAATATATCAGTAATTTGGAAAAATTCTAAGCAAGCATGATATTAATCCTATTCTTATGGATTATGTTGCTGCCTAATAAACGAAGCAATCCAGTTTTCAACTTCTTCATGTTGTTCAATAGAAGCACCAATAAAAGCATGATCCATGTTTTTAATTTCATGGTATTCATAGTTTAAGTGCCTTTCATCAAGCTTAGTTATCAGAACACTTGACTGCTGAAGAGGTACTATTCTATCTTGATTACCATGGATGATGAGTAGTGGAGGTATTTGGGGATGAAGATAGCTTATTGGAGAATATCGAGTTGTGAAAGCCTTGGTTTTTAGGCTGTCTGCTTTTGGGTTAAAACCAAATAATTGTTCGGGAATATTGATGCAAGCTTGTAGTCTTTCTGGAGCTTTTTCTATTAAAGAAGTGATGCTATCCACCAAAGTTGTCTCATATAAACTTTCCAAATGAGTAGGGCCATAAACATCTACTACATAATCAAGCTTGATTTCCGATTTAGAACTGGGAGAAAAATCATTAACATTGGAAAAGGCCACCATCAGAGCAATATGAGCTCCTGCAGACTCCCCAAAAACACCCACATTTTCTAAATCAAACTGATACTTATCAGCATGAGTTTCTACCCATTTTATGGCGTCAAAAGCGTCGATAATGCAAGCTGGAAAAGGAGATTGTTCTCGGCTTGCTAAGGTGTAATTTGCACTCACAATAGCATATCCGTTTTCTCGCAACTGGTTGATGGTTCCATTAAATCTATTGATATTGATGGCCTCTTTGGCTCCGCCTATCCAAGCACCACCATGATAGAATATTACAACTGGATGGTTTTGATAAACCTCCTGTGTAGGCATATAGATATCCAAATTCAGGTTAGCTTTATAATTCACCTGACGAAATACCTCACCTTTAATAATAGGGGCTTCATTGTAAATAAAGAAATAGGAAAAGCCTCCTGCGATAATCAAGAAAAAAGACAGGAGGATGAAAACAAAATTTCTCAGCTTCTTATTCATGAAAATTAGTTTTAAAATAGACTAATGTGCATCCAACCAATTTTCACCTGTATTCATATCCACAACTACTGGTACTTTGAGTTTTAGTGCTTCTCGCATTTCCCTTTCTACAATGACTTGCAATGTAGGAAGCTCCTCTTTTAAGGCATCAAACACCAATTCATCATGTACTTGTAATATCATTTTCGATTTCAGTCCTGCTTTTTGCATGGCTTCATAAATACGAATCATAGCTACTTTAATCATATCGGCAGAAGATCCTTGAATGGGAGCATTAATGGCATTTCGCTCTGCAAATCCTCTAACAATAGCATTTCTAGAGGTGATGTCTTTTAAATAACGACGACGTCCCATCAATGTTTCCACATATCCTTTTTCCTTGGCAAATGCTACAGTGGAATCCATGAAAGATTTGATGCCGCTGTATTTCTCAAAGTAGTTTTTGATGATGGTAGCAGACTCTTTTCTTGGAATCCCCAACCTCTCACTCAAACCAAAGGCAGAAATACCATAAATGATTCCAAAGTTGACTGTTTTTGCATTTCTTCTGATATCGCTGGTCACTTCTTCTAAGGGCACATCGTAAACTCGACTTGCAGTAGCCGTATGTATATCAATTCCTTCATTAAAATCGTGAATCATGGCTTCATCGCCACTCATACTGGCAATAATGCGGAGTTCTACTTGTGAATAATCCGCTGCAAACAAAATATGCTCTTCATCTTGGGGAACAAAGGCGCGTCTGATTTCTTTTCCTTTTGGGGTCCTAATCGGAATATTCTGAAGGTTGGGATTGGTGGAACTCAACCTTCCTGTAGCCGCCACTGTCTGATTATAGCTGGTATGGATTCTACCATCATTTTTATTCACCAATTCGGGTAAGGCATCAACATAGGTTGACTTGAGTTTGGTGAGGGAACGATAATCGAGAATATCGCGAATAATAGGGTGCTTACCTTCTAATTTCACCAAAATTTCTTCACCAGTACTGTATTGTCCTGTTTTGGTTTTTTTGGCTTTCTCAGATAGCATCATTTTGCCAAATAAAATGTCTCCCAGTTGTTTAGGGGAGGCTATATTGAAGGATTCGCCTGCGTGTTCATGAATTTGGGTTTCTAAAGCCCTGATTCCTATCGCTAGTTCCTCCGAGAATTTTCCTAAGGCAGAAACATCTAATTTCACTCCATTTCTCTCCATTTCTGCCAATACTTTGATTAGAGGCATTTCTACTTTGGCAAATAGCTCCAATAGATTTTTCTCGGCCAATAAGGGCTCGAAATGCATTTTGAGTTGCAATGTAATATCAGCATCTTCGGCAGCATATTTGGTGATGGTTTCCATGTCCACATCTCTCATGCTTCTTTGGTTCTTTCCTTTTTTGCCAATCAAAGACTCTATGCTCATGGGTTTGTAATTGAGATAGGTCTCAGATAATAAATCCATATTGTGGCGCATATCGGGTTGAAGCAGATAATGAGCAATCATAGTATCAAAAAGCTGACCTTGTACATCAATGCCATAGGATGCCAAGAAGGCAATATCAAATTTCAGATTCTGCCCAATCTTACCAATCTTGTCCGACTCAAATACCGATTTAAACTCATTCACTATTTTTTTGGACTCCTCTAAATCGTTTGGAAGTGGCACATAAACCCCAGTGTGAGGATTAAAAGAAAAAGACATTCCAACCAGCTCATCTGTTAAAGAATCCAGCCCAGTGGTTTCTGTATCGAAGCAAAAGGCCATAGCACTATTCAAAGTTTCTATCAAATTGGCTCTTTTCTGAGGAGTGTCTGCCACTTCATATTTATGCTCAATATCATCGATGGTTTTAAGAGTAGTCGCAAATTCTTCTACTACTTCTTCAGCACCACCAAACAGGTCGGTTTGCATTCCTGCCGAAGGAGCTGCAGCAATTGGGCTAGCTGTTTCTCCAAAAACTCGTTTAGCAAAGGTTCTGAACTCTAATTCGTTGAATAAGTCGTTTAGCTCTTCTCTTTTGGGTTCGTCCAATAACAGCTTATCCAATTCGAGTTCAACAGGAACATTCAACTCGATGGTGGCTAATCTTTTAGAGATTAATACAGCTTCAATAGCATCAGCTACTTTTATCTTCAATTTAGGATTCTTAATTTCATCCACATGAGCCACCATGTTTTCCACACTATCAAATTGTGCTATGAGTTTACGAGCAGTAACAGGACCTACTCCAGCAATACCTGGAATATTATCTACACTATCACCACTCATTCCTAGAAAATCGATAACTTGTTCGGGTCTTTTGACTCCAAAATTCTCACATATTTCTTTTGGACCTAAAACCTGAGCTGGGTTTCCGCTTTTGGCAGGTTTCACCATAAAAATATTCTCACTTACCAACTGTCCATAATCCTTATCTGGAGTCATCATAAAAGTATGAAGACCTGCTTTTTCAGCCTTTTTCGATAAGGTTCCAATCACATCATCAGCTTCAAATTTCTCCACCTCTATACGCTCCACTCCCATGCCATCGATTAGGCTTTTAATATAAGGGATGGCAGCAGTGATATCTTCTGGTGTTTTTTCTCTGTTGGCTTTATATTCAGGAAAGAAATCGCTTCTAAAAGTGAGGCCTTTGGGATCAAAAACTACCGCCATATAATCGGGCTTTTCATTTTGAATGACTTCTAGTAAAGTATTCGCAAATCCTAGAATAGCAGAGGTGTTAAGCCCCTTTGAGTTGATTCTTGGGTTCCTATTTAAGGCGTAATAAGCCCTGTAGATGAGTGCATAAGCATCTAATAAATATAGTCGTTTTGGTGTTGGCATATTTTGTTTTTTATTGGTTGGTAAAGGTAGCGCTTTTTAAGGAATGCCAATGGGCAATAAACACAAGTTTTCCCATTTGAAAGGAATCCAATTTGCCATCGTAAATGAATATTTTTAGGGCAAGTAAATAGAAGAAGCGGAGCAAATCCACACTTTAAAATCGATATCTAATTTAAATAAATAGAAAATCTAACCACTGATTCCGCTAATTTTCGCAGATTTCAGTGAGCTCGCTTCGGTTTGTGATAATCCGCGGACAAAATAAGCGTATGCGCTTGTCGTGTGGCAGTAGCCAGATAGGTGTTTTCTTTAGCTAGAATTACAAGCTGTTGCAGAAGAAGGCAGAAGGTCTTCAATATGAATAACCGCAGGCAAAGCCCGAGGTAATGAAACCCTTATTTTCAGGTTGGCTAGAGTGTCAAGTAAAAGAAATTGCTTTCTTTGCCGACCTATGCTCTAATCTCAGAATATACGCTATAAAAAAAACTAACGACGGAATACAATTCCGTCTGAGCAATAGTCAGGGCAACCTCACACTTTACTTAGCAAATGGTCAGCAAAGCTGACCATTTGCTGAAATCTGTGTTAATCTGTGATAATCCGCGGAGTCTGATTTACAAAGTTTATATTCCAGGCTTGCGAAGCCTTAAAAATAAGAGTTTACTTTCGTAAATGAAGATTTTTAAGGCAATTATAACGAAGAAGACTAGCTTTATAAACAAACTGCAAATTATCACTACTTTTGCAGCATGAGTCATGAATTGGATATTTTACCTTTAGAAGAATGGTGTAATGAGAGCCGCCAGCCCTTATATATTAGTGGACCTTGTAGTGCAGAAACTGAGGAGCAAACTATAGCTACTGCAAAAGAGATTGATACCATAGGGAAAGTGAAGATTTTTAGAGCGGGAGTTTGGAAGCCTAGAACTCGGCCCAATTCTTTTGAAGGAATGGGAGAGGAGGCTTTAAAATGGTTGCAAACTGTAAAAGCGGAAACATCATTAAAAACTGCAACAGAGGTGGCACATCCTAAGCATGTAGAATTGGCTTTAAAATATGGTGTTGATGTATTGTGGTTGGGTGCCAGAACAGTAGTGAATCCTTTCTCTGTGCAGGAAATTGCAGATGCGTTAAAAGGGGTTGATATTCCTGTGATGGTAAAAAATCCATTGAATCCTGATGTTTCATTATGGGTAGGTGCTTTAGAACGAATCAATCAGGCAGGAGTTAATAAGTTGATGGCAATTCATAGAGGATTCGATTTTCTGAAACGCTCCCCTTACCGAAACGCACCCATGTGGGAGATTCCCATTGAACTCAAACGAAGAATTCCAGAATTACCTATTATCGTTGACCCCAGTCATATTGCTGGAAAAAGAGACTTATTGTTTGATGTGGCTCAACGAGCATTAGATTTAGATATGAATGGTTTAATGATTGAAAGTCATATCAATCCAGAACAAGCATACACAGATGCTGCCCAGCAGCTTACACCGGAAAATCTGGGGATTATGTTGGAACGTTTAGTAGTAAGAAGGCAAAAAGGGAATTATGACTTCCAACATAAACTAGAAGAATACCGATCAGAAATTGACAAACTGGATGGAGTATTAATTGAAACCTTAGCCCAAAGGTTTAAAATTATAGATGAAGTAGGCGATTATAAGGTGAATAATAATATCGCTATTTTTCAGGTCAAACGATGGTCGAATATTCTATTAGACAGACTGGAAAATGGTGAAAATCAGGGTATAAGCAAGAATTTTTTATTAAAGGTCTTGCAATTGGTACATAAGGAATCTATCATTCGACAATCCAAGAAATATAAAGAGGAATAAGGGGCTTTTCTTTTTGCATTTTTCCATATATTTGACGTTTAGAATTTTATCCTGCTTACCTATGAAGAAGACGCATATATTTTTCATCCTCTTATTTGCTATTCATTCCTTTTCAATAGCAAATATCACTGACAGCTTGAAGATTATCCTTCAACATCCCCGAATTACTCCTATTGAAATGGCTGAAATACAGCAAGAAATAGCTCAGAACTATTTTGAGGAGAAATTATATGATAGCGCTGTGATTTATATAAGGAAATCGGTGCAGGCTTATGCTATTGAAGGAACATTACAACAACAAGCTTCTGCTTTGCAATTAAATAATAGGATTTTAAGTAAGCTGGGCTATAATAAGAAATATCTTCCTTCTCAACATCAATTGATTAAGCTTTTGATTCAAATTGGAGATTCTAATGCTTTGGTTTCTGGATACGACAAATTGGGCTATGCATTTCATCAGCTCTATATATTTGATAGTGCCATCTATTATTATAATGAGGCTTATAAAATAGGGTCACTACTAGGCGACCAAAAGTTTCTGATGGATTCTTATAATAATATCAGTCAGGTATATCAATATCAAGGAAATCATGAAAAGGAGTTAGAGTTTTGTAAAAAGGGTTTAAAACTAGCACAAGAGAGTGAAAACCTTTTTGATCAGGGAACCTTTTATCATAATGCCGCCATCGCCTTTAAATTTTTAGGCCAAAACGATAGTGGATTAATTTATGCAAAGAAAGCATTAGCCATTAATAAAAGTATTTCAAATACTGATAGAGAAGCTTTAAATAGAACGGCTATTGGGATGCTTTATGCCATGAATAACCAGATTGAAAAGGGGATGGAGCTATTCCTAGAGAATCTTCAATACCATACCAAAGTAGGTAATCAAATGGAGCTTCAAATGGATAACTATAACTTATCTTATAGTTATTATTTCCTAGGAGAATATGAAAGTGCCATTAAATATGCCTTTGAATGTTTGAGGATTTCTAAGCTCATTTCCGATGTAAACCTAGAAATGGAAGCATATGATTTATTATCACAATCCTACAATGGTTTAAAAAATGATTCCAAAGCATTAATGTATTTTAAGAAATACCATTCTTTAAATGATAGCCTAATCAGGAGTACCAATTTTGAAGTGCTTTCAAAGATTCAATCAGAATACGAATACGATAGAAATGAAAGCGAGATTAAACTTCTAAGTACTGAAAATCAATTAAAGGAGAGGCAGGTAAATAGTGTAATATCTACTTTGGTTATTATTGTGATTAGCTTAATCATTCTTATCGGTGTTTTGCTGGTATTATTTAGGAAATTCAGAAGGATAGAGGAGTTGCATGGAAAGCTCAATAAGAGTTATCATGATATTACAAAAAGCCATGAAAAGTTGAAGGAATTTGAAACCAATACTTCAAAAGAGTTAGCGTTTGCAAGATCACTTCAAGATAGTTTCTTTAATGACTCTTCTGATTTGGATAAAATATTTAAACATGTTTATTATAAATCCTATTCAGAAAAGCCTATTCAGAACTCCTTCCTATGGGGACATAAACTGGGTAATAAACTATATTGGGCCATAGTAAACATTGAACAAAAGCAGATTAAAGGAGCCTTCACTAGCATGTACCTTTATAATATGCTTAATAATGTATATTTTGATAAGAAATATTCTAATGTAGAGTCATTTATGAGATTTTTTATCAATAAGGTGGATGGGCCTTTTTCGGAGGAAGCTGATTTTGGAGGTATACAGATGTACTTTTCATGTTTAGATACCAAGAAACTAGAGCTGGAATTCGTAAATATTGGTGTTCAAACAGAATTGCTTAGAAATACCAAAGTTTGGAATTTCAAACCCGCTTCTATGACTATGGAATCAGATGCTCAGCAACAGTTAAAGGTTCATCATGTACAATTACAAAGTGACGATCAGTTAATGTTATTTAGTAAGAATTGGAGTCAAAGAAAAGATTCGGATGCCTACTCTGCCGCTTTCGCTATGGATAAACATACGGATATAGGATCTTCTGAAACGGAAAGAATAGAACAGTTTGTAAAAGAGATACAAAGTGATTCCGAAATAGATGAATTCATGTTTTTCCACCTATCTGGAATTAAAAGTAGTTTAGACCATTAATCTTGGTAACTCGAGGATTTGAGGTTATTTGCTGGCTAGTTTAATAAGTTCTTCCATGGTCATATTGCACTGTTCACCAGTTTCCATGTTTTTAACTGATAGGACATTTTTTTCCATTTCGTCTCCACCAATCATCACTACAAAAGGAACATTTTTATCATTGGCATATTTCATCTGCTTCTTCATTTTAGCTGAGCTAGGATAGAGTTCGGCATTGATGCCATTTTTGCGAAGTTTAGAAACTAATGGAAGACAGTATTTCTCTTCATCACTACCGAAGTTCACAAAGAATACCTGAACAGAATCCTCAGTATGTTCAGGATATAAGTCTAATTCGTTTAATACATCATAGATTCTGTCAGCACCAAATGAGATTCCAACACCACTAACATCGGGCATTCCAAAGATACCCGTAAGGTCATCATAGCGACCTCCTCCAGTAATGCTTCCAATGGCAACATCTAAGGCTTTTACTTCGAATATGGTTCCGGTATAATAGTTTAGTCCACGAGCTAGAGTGAGGTCTAGTTCTACTTCGTTTTTTACTTCTAATCCTTCCAGGTAGTCTAAAACAGTAGTCATTTCTTCTACTCCTTTTACTCCGATTTCGCTACTGGCTAAAAGCTCTTTTAGTTTTTGGAGTTTTTCAGCGTTGGTACCCGATAAATTGATGATGGGTTGTAATTGTTCTATGGCTTTAGGGGATACTCCTTTGACTTCCATTTCCTTATTTACGCCTTCTAAACCTACTTTGTCTAATTTGTCAATAGCTACAGTGATGTCAATGATTTTGTCAGCTTCACCTACAAATTCGGCTATTCCGCTTAAGATTTTACGATTGTTTAGTTTAATAGAAACATTAATCTTTAAATCTTGAAATACATCATCAATAAGTGAAACCAAATCCACTTCATTGAGCAGAGAAGTGCTTCCAATCATATCAGCATCGCACTGATAAAACTCACGGTAACGGCCTTTTTGAGGACGATCGGCACGCCAAACAGGTTGTATTTGGTAGCGTTTGAAAGGGAAGGTGAGCTCATTGCGGTGCTGCACTACAAAGCGAGCAAAAGGCACTGTTAAATCATAACGTAATCCTTTTTCACTAATTTTAGTAGTGAGTTTATTGCTGTTTCTCTTGTTCAACTGATCCTCAGAAACTTTCGAGAGGAAGTCACCCGAATTTAAAATCTTGAATAATAATTTATCACCCTCCTCTCCATATTTACCCATTAAGGTAGACAAGTTCTCCATAGCTGGAGTTTCAATGGCACTAAATCCATAACGTTTAAAATGCTTTCTAATAGTGTCGAAGATATAGTTACGACGAGCCATTTCATTCGGATTGAAATCTCTAGTTCCTTTAGGTATGCTGGGTTTTTGTTGTGCCATTTGTCTTATTTTTATTGGATTGCAAAAGTATAAAGAAAAGATGGAATAGTGGAGGAGAAAGTTTTTTTTGAATTTAATAGTAAACAGTGAAAAACGAACAATTATTAGCGAATCAATAGTGTCCTATTGATTAATAGAGATTTCTCGCTACGCATTGAAATGACGGTGTTTTGGCAAAGAACAGGAAGAAGGGGCTTGCTTTTGACATTGCAAAAAGCAAGCCCCTTCTTCCTCTCTATCACCTTATAATACGCTGTATTTCTGAACGAAATGCATTGAAGTGAAGAATCTTTTTTAATAGGAAACTTGCTTTGGACGGTATTGTTAGCGAACCGTGAATGACTTACAGTTAGTGGTTTTTAAATCTTGTTGATTAAGATGTCTTAAAAAGTATGCTATAAAAATGTAGCCATATGCCCTTTTGAAGAGGATATAGAGGGTTTTTGGATAGAATATCTTTTTCGAAGAGGATATAGAGGGTTTTGGAAATACAGAGTAGAGGATATGTGAGTTTAGCAATATTCTCCTTGTTTTTTGCTACCAAATATATACAAAAGCCTTACCAAAGCCTTTTGAAAATTAACTGCAGACAACTTTGGTAGGACTTTGGCATACCTTGTTATGGCTGAAAAAAAGGCCACCAAAATGGTAGCCTTTCAAATATCATAGGTAAGAGGACTAATAAAAATTAATCTCTTCTTTAAATGTACTGTCTATTTTGGTGCTTATATCTAGTTGTTTATACTGACGAGTGGATTGTGCCATACGTTGTAAAACACCTAAAGCTGTTTGTTGATCCTGCAATAATAGCTTTTTATACTCTGGACTTAATGAATTGATATAATTCAATTCATCCACAAAATAATCATATAAAATCTCTACTACCTCATTCCCTTTTTCAATAGCTCCAGCTTTATAATAAGCCTCGGCATAGGGTAACATATACATATCGTAATTTACCTTGTGGTGTGGATAGTTTTTTTGATAAGTATCTAATGCCTTAATGGCTTTTTCCATCTTACCTTGTTCTATCAATACTTCAGCCACTCTGAGGAAGTTGTTTTTAGGGATACCACTGTTTCTAGAGCTTTCTCTATCAATAGTTACATCGTCTTTATAAAGATTACCCCAATTGGCTTTGTTGACCAATAAGTCATAAGCTTTTTCAGCATTAACACCACCCATGCCTTTGATTAAACCATCGGCTTTATAAGGCAATAAACGATAAACAAATCCTTCTAAATGCATATAATCACCAAGGCCAAGAACCTTTCTTACTGCATTTGGATTGGCGAAATATATTGGTCTTTCCCAGTTATTAGTGGCTATGAGGTCCAGTAACATTAAATCGTTTTTATAGATGGCGCTTCCGCTTAAGTTCCACTCCAGTGCTTCTGGTACCTCATCAACTTTATCAGCAGGAACTAGACCTGCATTGATCAGATATTCCTTGTCCAATGTTAGTTTCACTTTTCGAGTAGGGATATAATTCATTTTGTCTCCTCGCTGTGTTCCTAATTTAGTAGACGGATCGTCACTCTTAATGAAATCAACTATTTGTCTGAGCTCAAAGGTGCCTTCCACTTTAGGATAAATAGGTACATAGGAATTGACGCCTTTATTATATTTTTCTGGCTCAATAGAAAGCGGAACTTTCTCTGAATCATAAATCTTTCTTTGTAATTGGTGAACATACCAAGGTCCCGAAGAAAGCATATAGTTCACCACTCTAATGTCTGTTCTGATGCCTTCTACTTCTTGAATATACCAAAGTGGGAAAGTATCATTGTCACCATTCACAAAAAGAATAGCATTGGGTTCACAGGATTCTAAATAGTTGATGGCAAAATCTCTTGCTGTAGTTTTTCCACTTCTGTCGTGATCGTCCCAACCTTCGCTGGCTAATAATCCAGGAACAGCCACCAAGGTGACAGCAAATACTCCAGCCGTAGCCATCCTCATATTCATTTTCTTGCTCAAGGCATCTATGAGTGCAAAAACTCCCAGTCCAATCCAAATTGCAAAGGCATAATAGGAGCCCACATAGGCATAATCCCTTTCTCTAGGCTGATATGGCGTTACATTGAGGTAGACGATAATGGCAATACCAGTCATCACAAAGAGCAGGAATACCACCCAAAAGTCTTTCATGTTTTTATTGAAATGGAAGATGAATCCTATCAATCCTAAAATGAGCGGTAGGAAATAGAAAGTATTACGAGCAGGATTTTGAGCCGCAAATGGTAATTCGCTTTGATTACCCAATCGCATAGCGTCGATGAATTCTATTCCACTTATCCAATTCCCATTCCTGATATTGGGTTGTGACTCAATATCATTCTGACGACCGACAAAATTCCACATAAAGTAACGGAAATAGGAATGACCAAGTTGATACTGGAAGAAGAAGCGGAGGTTATCGCCAAAGCTTGGTTTATATTCTATCTTCTCTTGTCCATCGGCTCCCATCACTCTTACCGCTCTTCCTTTGGAAGTTAAATAGTTTTTGTAGATGCTGATGTGCTCAGGCTTGGTATTGCTCCACATTCTTGGAAAAACAGAAGATAATTCTGGATTATACTGAGGCTCTGATTGCTCTCTTTTATCAGTAATCACATATTTTCCGGTATTCTCATCTCTAACATAAACTGGTGTTCCGTCTTTCCATTCGGTAACATCGGCATTATAATATTGCCCGTGTCCTAAAGGCCAAGAACCATACTGCTCACGCAATAAATAAGATAATAAACTAATGGCATCTTTAGGATCGTTTTCATTAATTGGAGGATTGGCATTGGCACGAATGGCCAAAATAAAGAAAGAAGAATAGCCAATCATAATGAAAGTTAAGCCAATAACTGCAATATGAGCAATTTGGTATCTTCTCTTATAAGTAAACATCCATGCCCAAGCAATGGCAGCTATAAGTGTGATGATGAATATAAAAGAACCAGAGTTAAATGGTAAACCTATGGAGTTGACAAAGAAAAGCTCGAAGCTTCCGGCCATTTTTACCGTCATCGGAATAATTAAATACATGATAAAGGAGAGAATGATAACTCCAATCAAACCAGCTAAAACAAAACCTTTGAGGTCAACTTTTTTATATTTCTTGAAATAAACTACGTAGGTAATAGCAGGGATAGCCAACAAGTTCAATAAGTGAACTCCAATAGATAATCCCACCATATAGGCGATTAAAATCAACCAACGATAAGCATAAGGTGTATCCGAAACTTCTTCCCATTTTAATATGGCCCAAAATACTACAGCGGTAAATAAACTGGACATGGCATAAACTTCACCTTCAACAGCTGAGAACCAGAATGAATCGGTAAAAGTAAAAGCTAAAGCACCAATAATACCAGAAGCGAAGATTGCATAAGCTTTATTATCAGTCATTTCGCCACTGGTTAGTTTGCGAGCAAAACGAGTGATAGTCCAGTATAAAAGCAAAATAGTAAAACTACTAGAAAGAGCCGACATGAGGTTAATCATATAAGCCACATACTGTGTGTTTCCAAAAGCAAAAAGGGTAAAAAAGCGGCCCAATAATTGAAAGAAGGGTGCCCCAGGAGGGTGTCCTACTTCTAGCTTATAGGCTGTTGAAATATATTCTCCACAATCCCACCAACTGGTAGTAGGCTCTAGTGTCAATACATAAACAACAGTGGCAATGGCGAATATTACCCAACCAATGATGTTGTTGAACTTTTTGTAATTGAGGGTCATAGTTTTTTATTTTGTAATTCTTAATCTTCTTTTTTCTGAGCAATCATAAACAAATCGAGGCATTGGTCGTTGGCATCGGCTAAATAATAATCGTTTAGTTTTACCGTAGTACTAAGGCCAGTATTACCTTTGTGTAGCTTCTTTCTATTCATCCTATTTAAAATATCATAGGGGATTTGAAGAATACTACGAGGTAATTTATATTGCAAATTGAGGACATCGAAGCGTGTGAATTTCCTCACCGATTTTTTATTGGCTTCGTAATATTCCATTACTTTTTCATTCCCAAATATGCCTTTCATTTCCACTTTGTGAAATATGCCATTAAGCAAGTCAAAAAGCTCCTCTGGTTTATACTCCCGAATATGCCAAGGGTTTCTCGTTAAAGACATCTTGATATTTGGAGTAGTTAGAATGAGTTTTCCCCCAGGTTTTAAAACCCTGAAGAGTTCTCTGCTGAAGAAATCATCATCTTCAATATGTTCAATCACCTGAAAGCTAACAATAAAATCGAAGGTATTGTCTTCTATTCCATCGAAAGGAGGAACATTCATTTGTTGAAAGGTGATTTTTGAGAAATCAGGAAGTTGGGGATCGATAGGTGTATTATACTTATCGATAGCCATATATTTAGTTGCTTTTGGCGCCAAAAGTTCCATTCCGTAACCTTCGCCACATCCTACTTCCAAAATATGTCCACTCACGAGTTGAGCAGCTTGGTCGTAGGCTATCATATGCCTTTGATGTAGCACATTATCGGTGATTACTTTTGCAGAATGCCTTTCAGCTGTTTGAAATGAAGCCATTATTTATTTTAGGTACATATAATAAAACGCACAAATTTAAAAAAATTAATGTGGCTTTCTTGAAGAAAATTTCACTCTTAACAGGGCTTAACTTAATTTAACAGAAGATTCCTGTAATCAGTGTGTTGTGATGGGTTTGTTAAGTTTGTATATTGATTAATATTAGATGGTGCTAGTTTTGTTTTAGGTTGTTTTGTCGGAGGAATGCACTTGCTGGGTGATAGTTTGGATTCAAGTTGTTTGCCGTCTCGTAAAAAGAAGAGGAACACGAATGAACGCTGATTGGGCGAATTATCACGGATTTTAATTGAATTATTGCTTGTTATAGAATGGCCACTAATGCACGAATGAATGGGAAGATTGGAAATGTTGGGATTAACACGAATTCTTGTTCGTTAGCTCACAAGGGGGAATCTCTAATTCGGTGGTCAAGATTATTTATTTTGGTCAGTGTTCAGCAGGCTCCCTTTAGGGTTTGGGGCAAAACTGCTGAATTGATTACTCAATAGAAGAAGAACCCTTGACGCTACGGTCAGGCTAAACGCGAATTTTCGCGAATTAAAGAGGTACTTGTTGCCACGAATTCACAAATGGATGATGGAATGTGAATGATTAGGATTTACACGAATGCTTGTTCCCTCAAAAAAAGAGGTCCGCTAATTTACGCGGATGATACTCGCACAGCTCGTAAAAGAAAGTTGCCACTAATGCACAAATGAATTGTATGACGTGATATACTTGGATTTCCACGAATGGTGCTCGCTGGCTCGCTTTAACGAGGAACCGCTATTGTCAGGGTTAAAACGTTAATTATAGTGGATTATACCCCAACATGGTCGTTCTGTTTGGCATGCAATCTGAAACACAACACAAAAGCCCTGAAGGGGCGACTTATGCTAGCATGGTGCGAAACGAAGTGAAGCGCCATGATAGTGATGTAGAATAATGTTAAAGAATCGCACGTTGGTGGTGAGTTACCAAACAGAAAGGTAAGCGGTGATAATGGAAATATAGGTAAACGCAGGAAGGGATTTCCGGCTGAGCAAGTTGCTAGGTTTTAAGCGACGGAGAATATTTCCGCGTATACTTGACTATGATAGAACCGATCCTCAATCCTCCGAGGGCATAGCGTGATGTGCTAGAGCCTTCGGAGGATTTGCCTTCGCCAGCTCTCCAACTCGTTTTGTAATCCTAATCTTCTAGGTATACTCAAATTTAACTTTGAACCATAAGTTGCCACTAATTCACGAATAATTATATGACATGATATGTTGGGATTTACATGAGTGCTTGTTAGCTCAAAAAAAGAGGTCCGCTAATTTGCGCGGATAAATTGAATTTACGCGGATGATACTCGCACAGCTCGTAAAAGAAAGTTGCCACTAATCTATCTGGCTACGCAGCCTGTCTGACTTCGCAGCAAGGCAGGCTAGACAGGTGCACGAATGAATTGTATGACGTGATATACTTGGATTTACACGAATGCTTGTTCGCTGGCTCACAAGGGGGACCCGTATTGCTGCGATCAAGTTTACAACTTTATTCAGTGTTTAGCAGCCTCCCTTTAGAGTTTGGGGCAAAACGGCTGAATTGGTTGCTCAATAGAATAGGAGCCCTTGACGCTACGGTCAGGCTAAATGCGAATGAACGCTGATTAGACGGGTTCTCACGGATTAAAATTGGGAACTCATTTGCTTGTTTCTTTGGATTTGGGTTTATCCATTTTAATAATACCTAAGGTATTTAACAGTATAATCTCAGGCTCTAATTAAAATTCCATGGGTTTCAACGCACGGAAATGATTTTCTCATGTTGTTTGGGTCGGCTAGAAAAAGCTTGTTTGGAAAATAGTTTTGGTGCCGACCTATGGCTGTTTATTTGTATGAAAGTGTTTAGTCCCTAATGATTTTTCAAGGAACCAAGGACGCTATCCCCTATGGGGCTATCATCCTTTAGTTTACGTCTTTTAATTTAAAACTTATTTCAACAATACAGACCCATCATCCAAAATATTCAATTTCCCCTCTGGAAAATCTTGCTGTGTAAGAGTCTGTAATTTCTTAACAGCACGATTACGAGAATCTAAGGTAGCTCCACCTTCTCCAATTTGTTGGGCAGAGAAAATCTTGCCATGCAAGAATTCTCCTTCGGTATTGGTATAGACTTTGACAATAGGAGCCAAACCATTGGGGCCACTAAGATTAAAGCGAGCATAGGTACAGAAATTGCCAAGACTATAAGCAATAAATCGGTCTTTATATACTTCTATAGCTCTGGCAACGTGTGGACCATGACCAAAAATGATATCGGCACCTGCATCTACCATGAGGTGGGCAAACTCATATACATTGCCTCGGTCTTCTCCATAAAACTCCTCTGTTTCTCGGGTTACATGCTCGTGCTCTCGTCCTTCTGCTCCACCATGAAAAGATA
Source organism: Lentimicrobium sp. L6 (assembly GCF_013166655.1). Taxonomy (NCBI): domain Bacteria; kingdom Pseudomonadati; phylum Bacteroidota; class Bacteroidia; order Bacteroidales; family Lentimicrobiaceae; genus Lentimicrobium; species Lentimicrobium sp. L6. The sequence goes on along the minus strand of NZ_JABKCA010000068.1, from coordinate 8,267 downwards.
CAATAACAATGTCGTTTCTAGATTTTAAGTCGGCTACTTTTTCCGAAGCCATCCTCAGGTTTAACATATCTAGGGTTGCTCTAATGGGAGCAAATGCGACAAAGCCATATTTCACGCCATCAATCTCGAACTCAGCAGTAGGTTTTATCTCCAATCCTCCATAATGAATCCCTACAGAATCGAGGAGTCTCATGGTATTTTTTCTGGCTTTCATTCCGAAATCACCAGAGTGATTATTGGCCAAGCTCATCACCGTAAAACCAGCATCCGATAAGCAAGGAGCATAGCGATCTGGCATTCTGAAAGCATAACATTTTAAGGTGTCTTTGCAGTTTTTAGTGGTTGGACCTTCGTTTAAAAAACAACCTTCAAGATTCCCAAAGGTAACATCTGCATCTTGTAATATTCCTTTAACCTCAGAAAGTAGCGGAGAACAATCGTCATTTGGAGGAAGGTATTTAGCAAGAGGATATGCCGTTCCTAGCATGACATCTCCTACACCAATAATACTGACCGTGTCAGGTTTTTGAGCAAAGGAGTTGAATGAGCCAATGAGAAATACGAGTATCAAGCTCCAAGTAAGAATTTGTTTCATGAGATTGTTTTTTGCAAAAATAGGAAAAGAAAGGAGAATGGCGAGCATGAACCAGTGGTTGCGTGGTTGCGTGGTTACGTGATTGCGATGGGGCGAAAGGGAGAGTTGGAGATGGAATTGCGTGGTTGCGTAGTTGCGATGGGGTGAGTTGGTGAGTCTTTTGATTTCTTTAATGTTCAAAGTTCCAGATTCAAAGTTTAATGTTGGGGTTCCAATTAGCAATTTGCTCTATTTTCTTCTGCGTGCTTTGCCCTTTTTCTTTGCGTTTTCTTTGCGTGGAATGGTAAGTATAGTTAAGAGTTGCTTGAAGCGAGTAGTGCAACCCTCCTGAATTGAGGCTGTTTAGTGTGAGACTAAACCTATCTAGGAAATATGTGGTTGGGTGGTTGGGTGGTTGTGTGATTGCGTGGTTACGATGGTTCTAGTATTGCAGCAATGAATACCATTGAAAAAAACTCCAGAATTAAATTCAACTATGGATATTCCAAAGCCAAAAATAAATTCTGAAGTTTTTAAGCCAATAGCCAATCGCTAAAAGCCAACAGCAATTTTCTAGCTTGTTTTCTTTACAAACTTAGTCAAAATCACAATGTTTTGTCCTTCTACTTTACCTTCAATATGTTCGTGATTATCATCAACCAAAGTAATTCTTTTTACAGAAGTTCCTCTTTTGGCGGTCATACTGGTTCCTTTTACATCTAGGTTTTTGATCAGCGTTACACTATCGCCTGATTTTAAAAGGGTACCATTGCAATCTTTATGTTTAGGACTATCATCATCAGTGCCATCCCCATCTGCTTGAGCAAACTTAAGGGTGGCATCATCTAAATATAACATATCTAATAAATCGCCTGACCAATCTTCATCTTTCAATCGATTCAGCATGCGCCATGCCATAGCTTGAACCGCTGGAACGGTACTCCACATGCTGTCATTTAAACAACGCCAATGGTTTCCGTCCATGGTTTCTGGTTCTTCAATTTGGCCTTTGCATGTAGGGCAAACCACTACACTTTCATCCATACTCTCTGTAAAAGCCGGAGGAAGGTTATAAAACCCAGGATTCTCTGTGGATCCACAGAGCTCGCAGGTGTTGCCACTTCTATCTAATAAATCTTGCTTAACACTCATAATTAATCGTTTTCTTGGTATTCTTCAATAGCTTCACTCACGTTAATGATATAATCTCCAATCTTTTCTGTGATGGAGAACATATCGCTATAGAAAGTTCCCGTTTTGTGCTTGTATTTCTTTTCTTTTAAATCTTCAACATGTTGCTTGCGTAACATATTACGTTTCTTGTTGATCTTCTTTTCAATTTCAGTAGCTCCAGAAGTATCGGCGTCTTTATATTCCTGATCTAGGTTCCTACGCATTTCTTCAAAGGCACGGTCTATCAATTCAAACATTCCATTAAGTGAAGCAATTTGATAGTCGGTAAACTGAGATTTACTCTGTTTATAATTATCGAAAACTAAAGACAATTGATAAATAGCATCTCCAACGCTTTCCATATCATCAATCATTTTCAACATGGTTCTGATTTTCTTAGAACTTTCATGACTGATTTCACCTTCAGAAACTTTGGTTAGATAATTGGCAATTTCAACTTCCATATTATCTGTAATGTCTTCGTATTTCTCAATCTTAGCGAGGGTTTTATAGTATTTTTTGTTGTGCTCTTCTGTACTAAGCTTTTTAATAAAACCAAACATTTTTTCTAAACGAATGGCAAAGCTTGCAATTTCTTGACGTGCTTGAACCAATGCAATTTCACTAGTGGAAACAAAGCTAGTACTAATAAACTGTAATCTGAATTCCTCATCATCCTCACCTTTGTCAGGGACCATTCTGGTTGCAACTTTAGCAATAAAAGGAGCAAAGCCCAGTAAGGCAGCTGTATTGATGATATTAAAGCTGGTATGAAAAACAGCTAGGCCAATTGGGTATAACCATTTGATGCTATCGAAATCGGTAACAGATAGGTTGGTATTTAATAGTGATGCACCATGGCGTTCTTGTAAAAACCAATCTATTCCTCTTAAGAATGGATGGAATACAATGAGCATCCAAACTACTCCAAATATATTAAAGATGAGGTGAGCTCGTGCTGCGCGTTTTGCTGATACATTGGCCACATAGGCTGCAATATTTGCCGTAATGGTTGTTCCAATGTTTTCCCCTAAAACCATAGCTGCTGCCATTTCAAAGGTAATCAGTCCATTATAACACATCACCAAAGTAAGGGCCATGGTGGCACTGGAAGATTGGATAATAACCGTTAATATGGTTCCCACCATTACAAATATCAATGTGGATATAAAGCCCATATCTGTTAGGCTTGATAAGAAACTTAAGGTTTCTGCATTGTCAATGCCAGGAACGTTCTCTTTCAAAAACTGAAGTCCAATAAATAGAATAGCGAAACCAATAATAAATTCTCCCCAAGATTTTCTGGTGCTATTTTTCGAAAAGAATAGAGGGAAACTAATACCAATCAAAGGAAGTGATAAGAAACTTAAACTTACTTTAAAGCCCAAGATGGCTATAAGCCATGCGGTTACTGTAGTTCCAATATTTGCCCCCATAATTACTCCTACCGAAGCTACCAAAGAAATTAAACCTGCGTTTACAAAGCTCACAATCATTACGGTAGTTGCAGATGAAGACTGAATGGTTGTGGTAACCAAGAAACCAGTAAAAGCTCCTTTTAAAGGGTTACTAGTCATAGCGGCCAGAATTTGGCGCATTTTGCTACCAGCTACCTTCTGAAGAGCCTCGCTCATCAATTTCATCCCATAAAGAAAGAGTCCCAAAGAGCCTATTAGTGTTAGGATTTGACCTAAGATGTGAAAAAAGTTACTCATGTTGTTCTAAGAATATTTGAAGCGCCAATATTAGTGACTTTATTAATATTGAAAAAAGAATATGGTCTATTTAAAACCTCTCAAAATAAGGAGGTTCTAAATCTTTAGTTTATTTGGTGTATGTTTCTTTTTCTAGCCCTATTCCTGTCATCTTAATTGACTTCCACCCCTTAGGAAGTTTAGTGTTCAATTGTTGAATACCTTTTTCATTAATTTCTAATCCACCAAAACCAAATAATACTGCCTGAAGCATTCCTCCTGCACCAGTAGCAAAATATGGATTTGTACCATTTGCTGTTTCCGCTAATACAGAAAAAGGAGCTACTTCATTGTTTTTATAGCTCTTTTTAAATAAATCAAAAGCTTTGTCGGCTTCTCCCAGTCTAGAATAAATTACGGATAGAATGGCACTTCCCATTGCAGGACCTCTTGGAGAAAGCTTAGGTTCATAATAGTTCAAGTCTTTACGAATACTTTCTTCATCATCGATAATACTTAAGGGGAAGGCAAGCAGGTTTACATCGGCTTGTTTTATGATTTCACCATCATAAGTCTCGTTCTCTCTCGTAGTACCATCCTCAAATTTTAGGATGGGGATATTTGCAGCCACTTGTCGCCATTCAGGATTTGCTTCCTGACCTAATTCCTCAGCAGCTAGAGCACAATATTCCAACACTGTTGTTACCATTCCATTGGTGAAAGCATTATTGTTGATGTTCTCTTGGTATTCATTTGCACCAATTACATTATTAATTTCATAACGATTTGGACTTTTTCTTTCCACTCTACTCATCCAAAATGCAGCCACTTCTTTTAAAACTGGATATCCTCTAGTTCTTAGCCACTCTTTATCCTGACTTAACTCGTAATACTTCCAAAAAGCCCAGCCTATATCAGCCGTAATGTGTTGTTGAAAAGGACCTGTTAAAGCCCATACCGGTGTTTCTTCTGAGCCATCCTCAGCTGATTCCCAAGGAAACATAGCGCCATCAAATCCATGAGCAAAAGCATTTTCTTTGGCTGCTTCTAATCTATTGAATCTATACTCCAAAAGTGAACGAGCAATGTCTGGTTGAGTTAGTAATAGAGGAGGGTACATCCAAATTTCAGTATCCCAAAAAACATGACCATTATAACCCAATCCTGATAATCCCATGGGAGAAATAGAGAGGGCGCTGCCCTTACGAGCAAATGAGTATAAGTGGTAAAGAGCAGAACGAATGTCTCTCTGCGATTCTAAATCTCCATCTATAATGATATCACTTTCCCAAAGTTTTTCCCAAGCTTTAATATGTGCCGATTTGAGTCTGTCTATCCCTTCCAAATTAGCATAAATACTCAACCTTTCCACTTCGTTTCTAGGGTCATTATTATGAACAGAGCTTAAACTACTTCCAATAATAGCAAAAGTGTATGTGTCACCAGCTTTAATTTGGGTTTTAAACTTCATGGAATGTTTGTTATAATCCCAATCTTGATGGATGATTCTTGCAGGTTTTATACTTTCTTCGGGGAAGATAAAAGAAGTGGAGGCACTCAAGGTTTTTCCTCCTGGACTATAAGCCTCTGATGTTAACAAAGGTATTTGGGCATGAGGTCTATCAATTTCAGAGTAATAATTTCTATTATCAGAGAGATGATTTGGACTTATGATATTGTTGATGGCTGTAATTTCAATGTCTTCATTGGCTGATACAGTAATGATGCTCAAAGCACAATAAGGTAGATTGCGAAGCGACAAAAGTTCGTGATGTATACTGGCTTTATTTTGAAAGGTGAATTCTGTGACTAATGTAGCCGTTTTCATATCCAATGTCTGACTGAAATTATCAATACTGTGCCTATTGGTATGCTGACCATTAATCTCTAGGTCTAAATTCATATGGCTAAAGGTTTTGAGGATATTGCTCACTCTACCTCTCTCATACTCATCATATACGCCATTGAGAACTACATCTGCAATTTTCATAGGTTCTGGAGAAGATACCAAGCCTACCATACCATTGGCCAAAGTAATGCCATAATAATTTTGAGCATCGAAGTCTTTAGCTTGAATATGCCAAGGAGAAGAAGAAGAGTAATCCTGTGCTTGTAGGCTAAAAAAGCTTATCAGGAAAATGGCAATATGTGTAATTCTCATTTTATTTGTCTTAAAAGAGGTTTGAAGAATCAAAAATAGTCATTGTGTCGCTGAATTGCAAAAGAAACCTTAGAGATCCTCATCATTTTTATTGGAGTACCTGGATATTCTTCCTTGGCAATTTGCTCTTCTTTATATTGTTATACAATATAGAAAAAATCTATTATAATATAAATAATATTGATTTGACTGATGTTTGTTTTGCCTGTAGTTTTGCCATCAGAAAATTCAAATTAAAAATAATATAAAAATAAAAATTATGTCACAGATTGGAAAACAGATTGTAGATTTTAAAGTAGAAGCATTTATTAATAACGATTTTAAAACAGTAAGTAAAGAGGATGTACTTGGAAAATGGTCCGTATTTTTCTTTTACCCAGCCGATTTTACTTTTGTTTGCCCAACAGAGTTAGAAGATTTAGCCAACAAGTATGATGAGTTTAAGGCTACTGGTGCTGAGATATACTCTGTATCTACCGATACTCATTTTGTACACAAAGCATGGCACGATACTTCAGATACCATCAAAAAAATTAAATACCCAATGCTAGCCGATCCTACTGGTGTTTTAAGCCGTGGATTCAATGTCATGATTGAAGAAGCAGGATTGGCAGAAAGAGGAACATTTATAGTAAACCCAGCTGGTGAAATTGTAGCCTATGAAGTAGTAGCCGGAAACGTAGGTAGGAATGCCGATGAATTATTAAGAAAGCTAAAAGCTTTACAGTTTATAGAAGCTAATCCTTCAGAAGTATGTCCTGCAAAGTGGGAAGAAGGTAAAGCAACCCTAAAACCAGGTATCGATTTAGTGGGAGTTATATAAATCACCTTAAACACAAGAATGATGGGGGAGGCTATTGTCAAAACCTCCTTCATTTCAAACCAAGTAGAAGTATTCACTAAAAACCCAAAGCCATGCTGGATCAAAATATAAAACAACAAGTTACAGGCATATTTGCTGAACTTAAGAACGAATACACATTCAAAATTCAAGCTTCTGAAAACCATTCTAAAAGAGACGAACTGACAGCGCTCCTCAAAGATGTGGCATCTTGTTCTTCTAAAATAAAGGTGGAAACTGAAACTCAGGAGGGGTTTTCTTTTGAAATTTTGAAAAATTCTGAGCCGACCAATATTGTTTTTAAAGCCATTCCTACTGGGCATGAGTTTTCTAGCCTTTTGGCAGCTATTCTTAATCTAGATGGCATTGGGAAAAACCTACCCGATGAAACCCTTAGTCAAAGAATAAAAAACCTGAAGGGGAAAATAGAAATTAAAAGCTATATCAGTCTCACTTGTACCAATTGCCCTGAAGTGGTGAAAGCATTAAATGTCATCAGTATTTTAAATCCTAATGTACGACATGAAATTATAGATGGGGCTCTCTACCAAAAGGAAATAGAGAAACTGAATATCCAAGCTGTGCCCACTGTTTATGCCAATGGTGAAGTCTTGCATATTGGGCGCTCCTCATTGGGCGAATTAATAGATAAATTGGAAAAACTGGTAGGCTCTGAATTTTTAGCCAGTACAGAAACCAAAGAGTACGATGTGGTGATTGCCGGAGGAGGGCCTGCAGGAGCAGCAGCTGCTATTTATTCAGCAAGAAAAGGATTCTCAGTGGCTGTGGTAGCAGAGAAAGTGGGTGGACAAGTGGCTGAGACCGTTGGTATAGAAAACTTGATTTCTGTTCCCAAAACCACAGGAAAAGAGCTCACTGCCAACCTGATGAAACATCTCCAGGATTATCCAATAGATATTTTTGAAAACAGAAGAATTGAATCCACTGAAATTATAGATGGCAAGAAATACCTTCATACTTCCTTGGGCGAGAAGTTTGCTGCACCTGCTTTAATTATTGCCACAGGAGCCAGTTGGAGAAAATTAGGTGTTCCTGGTGAGAATGAGTATTTAGGCTCAGGAGTAGCCTTCTGTACGCATTGTGATGGACCTTTCTATAAAGACAAAAAAGTAGTGGTAGTGGGTGGAGGAAACTCAGGTTTAGAAGCTGCTATCGACTTGTCATCTATCGCCACACATGTAACTGTTCTGGAATTCCTAGAGGACTTAAAAGGCGATCAAATTCTTCAAGACAAATTGAATGAGATGCCTAATGTGGATATCATCACCAATGCCGCCAGCCAAAGTATTGATGGGGATGGCCAGAAAGTAAGTGCCCTGCAATATCAAGATAGAACAACAAAAGAAGTAAAAACCATTGATACCGATGGCGTATTTGTGCAAATTGGCCTCAAATCGAATAGCGACGTGTTTAAAAACATAGTTGATACCAATAGATTTGGGGAAATTGAAATTGATGCCCATTGCCGTACCAGTCAAGCTGGAGTTTTTGCAGCAGGTGATGTTTCAATAGTTCCTTATAAGCAAATTGTAATTGCCATGGGCGAAGGTTCCAAAGCTGCTCTATCTGCCTTTGAGGATAAAATTAAGAATCGCTTGGGTTAATATAATTAAGGGTTTCGATATTTGCTTTCTTTGTTTTCCCCAACCCCAAGCTACTCTTTATACACATTTCCCTTCCTCAAAAAAGCACCAAAAAAGTTTATTAAATAGTTGAAATTCAGCTCTTTAAACTTTGTCGACTCGTGGTTTTTTCGTATCTTAACACCATGATAATCAATAAGTTTAATGGTTTTTTCAACGG
>NZ_JABKCA010000067.1 GCF_013166655.1 Lentimicrobium sp. L6 | reverse complement strand
AGCACTGCACGGAATTATGCTGAGTTGTCTTTTGTATTGAATGTTATTTTAGAAAATCCTGAATTGAAGAACTATGTTTAATGATATGGTAAACAGCGTTATATGGCGCACGGATTGCAAATCCGCGCTAGCGGGATTGATGAAAGCATTTGGTCAATATGGTGTGTTTAGAAAAAACCTTTAATAAATAATATATGAAATTCATTAGATTAATTATCACAATTGTTATAGTATTTGTTACTTCGTCACTTCATTCACAGAGTTTAATTTCAAAATTAGATACTGCATTGTATAGTTCTGTTGGTATGATTAAAAATACTTTGGGTTTTGATACAAAAGCTAAATGTTCGTATGCGGTAGTGAGAATATTATCGACAAGCTCTAAAAGAAGGATTGATTTTAATATTTCTTATGTTCATCGTAGATGTTTGGTTGAAAATATTTATGCTGATTATTATCTAGTATTTAATGATACAGTTAAAATAATTATAATTAATGATTCTAAACTAAAATTTGAATTTCCATTGTTTTTGCAAAAAGATGATTGTTTATGCCCCCCAGGTTCAGAGTTTGATTTTGGAAATGATAGGTTTGATTTTCATCCTGTTGTGTACTCCTTCTCTTCAACGTGGCTTTTGAAAAAGAGGAAGCTTAAAATTGATTATAAATATATACCATTTAAAGAAATTCCGTTTAATAATAGGCCGATAAAAACATACTTTGGGATACCAGGCCGATTGACAATCGATACAGCCAGCAATCCCAATGGGGATTTTTGGATACGCAGTTTAAATAGGGTTTATCGATTGACAAATGGAACTCAGATGCCAGATAGTGTATATAATAAAAAGATTAATAGTCATTTTATTATAGAATTAGATGAACAGGAGTGTTTATTTGATAGATAAACCGTTTGTTTGGAAAGGTCTGTTACTAAAACTCCTGCTATCACGGAAATGTTTTTCAAAAGACGGTCAAGCTACATGGTAATACGGTTACTGAACAACATCATTTTGGTTATGATATCGGTGGTTATCAAATTACTACTGGTTCTTTTAATGATGCATTGTTTTCTTATAAATACTCAATTAAGGTATATCATTATAGTACGGAAGGATATTACTATTTTAATGTAATGTCTACAAATGTTCTTAATTTTATAAAATCGGCAAATTATTCAGGTGGGCTTACAGAAAAACCTTATCCTTATTAAATTAAAAACCCGCTAGCTCGGAAATGTTTTCTGTGCGTATAACAACAAGATAGGCAGTCAATTTATTAAATTTTCTATCTTTGTTAGATAAGTATAAAATATACCAATCAGATAAAGCTTATTTTATTACTATGACAACGGTTGGTTGTGAAATAGATAGAAGAAGAGCCAGAAGGCAGACGAGAATGGCTATTGCCATTATTACAGAAATTTTGTGCACATTTAAAGTGAGAGCAAAAGCACAAGGTCTGGCAAGATGGAAATCATGCAAAGGTAATTTATAGCACAGAGTTCTTTTATGAGAAATTGAATTATATTCACCAAAACCCAGTTCAAGAAATGATAGTAGAAAAACCTGAGGATTATTTGTTTAGCTCAGCTAGAAATTATGCTGAATTGCCTTTTGTATTGGATGTTATTTTAGAAACACCTCAATTGAAGAATTATGTTTAGTGGTTTGGTAAACAGTGTTATATGGTGCACGGATTGCAAATCCGCGCTAGCAGGGGCAAAAATTAAAGCTGGTAATTTTGATAACTCTGATTTTATAGAATTAAATTATGAAGTGTTGAATTATTCAGTAAGCAAAACAAATGATGTATTAAACTCAAATAAATAATGGAAAGAGAATTAACTGGAATATTTTCAATAGTTGCAAGTATAATAATATTGCTAACCGTATATGGTAATAAAGATAAGAGATTTAAGCTTATAGAAGGTAAAAAAGATTTTCATGGTTACCTTAAAACATATTCTGGATTAGTATATTTCTTGTTAGCATTGATTACTGGATTATATTTATTATTTTTTTAATACGCATAAAGTTTTCCTTTTGCACTGAACAGTTATTTAGGTTTTTACAAACTTATGATTGTCTTGTTTCCTGTATAACCCGCTAGCGCGGAAAGTTCTACTGATTGTAACATCAGTATGTTTTCCGTGCGTATAACATTAGTACGAAAAGCTAATTTCCAAAGTTTTCTATCTTTGTTAGATGTCAGATAAGTATAAAACGCACGAAGCAGATAAAGCCTATTTTATAACAATGACCACAGTAGGCTGGGTAGATATTTTTACAAGAAAGAATCACAAACTTGCCATTGTAGATTCTTTAAAATATTGTCAAGAAAACAAAGGTTTAGAGATTTACGGTTGGGTATTAATGCATAGTCATTTACATTTAATGCCGATGAATTTAGGAGATAATATTATTTTGGTTTGAAATATATGATTGCAATTTAAAATTATCGGCATTTACCACCATTATAATAATGAAATTGCATAAAGCATTTTTCATTAAACAATTGGTAGAATTTGCAGAGCAGCAGAAGGTCATAGCTTAACGGATATACTGAGAAATTTAAAAAAATATGTTTCTAAGAAAATTGTAAAACAAATAGAAGAAGGGCGAGAAAGTAGGCGAGAATGGCTTTTGCCATTATTTAAGAAATATTGTGAGCATTTAAAGCGAGAGCAAGAATACAAACTTTGGCAAGATGGTAATCATGCTTAAGTAATTTACAGTAAAGAGTTCTTTTGTATCTTTTCTTGCTAATTTAAAAAAATGAAAAGTTTTTATCTGAATTAATTCATCCTTCTTGGTGTGTTAATTATTAATGACTCGCATAAATAGACAAAGTATAAATAGCGAAACTCGATATACTGATCCCTAAAAAATTATTATGTTTGCATAATAATTACTCATACTATGAAAGCTCAAGATACTATTGGTTACCAAGTAAAATCGGGATGGCAAGCTATTGTCAAAATGTATAATCGTTTGACTACTGAATATGACTTTTCTCAAGCGGAGGGTTATGTATTAATAAGTATTAAAAAGGATGGTATTCCGGTAACTAAAATAGCTCCTCTAATGGGTATAGAGCCCACCAGTCTAAGTCGCCTATTGAAGACCATGGAGGAAAAAGGATTGGTTTATCGTGAAAAAGATTTAGTTGATCGACGAGTAGTGAAGTTATATCTTACACCAAAAGGATTGGAATTAAAAAAGATCAGTCGTAAAATGGTTTTGGATTATAATAAAGCCATTTTAGAGCATGTTGGACAAGAAGATTTAGATGCATTTCTAAAAACAATGGATAAAATCAAAAAACTTACTTGTACTCTAGCTGTACCCGATAATGAATTAGATTCCAGAAATTGTTAGAATTCAATAGTATAATTTATTACCATTTCAATAAATTAGATTTATTTAGACTATATTTAAATTATGCATAAGAATTCAATTTGTATAATATCTAAATAGAATTTGTGAATCTCAGATAATCAGTACATTAGTAATTATTTTATTCGTGTGAAAAATATCACAATAGTATTGATGTCACTATATCAATCACTTAGCATCTTGTGTTTTAAAGCGCTTTAATATCCCCGTTTCATTTTAAACAGCTATTTTTGCATTTTATATATAGATATCTATATATGATGATGTGTAATGAATATTGATTTTTATCAAAATAACTAATTCATGAACCGAACATGAATTTAATCATGCTTAACATTTATACAAGCATGATTAAATTCATCGAGAGTTCCATCTGACCATGAAAAATAAATTAATAACAGATGAAAACAAGACGTGAATTCATAAAGATTTCAGCAGTGGCAGCAGGAGGGATTGCTGTTCTAAAACCAGCTTTAAGTTGGTCACCTGATTTCTTAAAGAAAGACATAGAACCCTTGGATGAATCAAAAGCAAAAAGGTATCCTACTTTTTGTGAGGTTTGTTTCTGGAAATGTGCCGGATTCACCTATCTGAATAAAGATGGTGAAATTCAAAAAATTATTGGCAATGATAAGGATCCTCACTGTAATGGTAGGTTTTGTCCTCGAGGCACAGGTGGGGTAGGTATGTATTATGATAATGATAGACTTAAATTTCCTCAGAAACGTGTAGTTGATGGTGATGGAACTCATAAGTTTGTTCAAATTTCATGGGAAGAAGCCCTAGATACCATTGCCGATAATATGAAAGACATAGCCGATAAATATGGACCTGAAAGCATGGCCTTATTATATCATGCAAGTAGTGGTTCTTATTTTAAGCATTTGATGCAAGCCTATGGCTCTAAAAACATAGCTAAACCTTCATATGCCCAATGCCTAGGGCCAAGAGAAGCTGGTTTTGTCGCTACTTATGGAATGGGCGTGAGTTCTCCGGAACCCACTGATATTAAAAACACGGAGTGTTTGGTATTGATAGGAAACCACGTAGGTGAAAATATGCATAATGGTTATGTGCAAGAAGTGGCAGATGCCATTGAGCGAAACGCTTCCATTATTACTGTAGATCCTCGTTTTTCTACTATTGCTAGTAAATCTAAATTTTGGTTGCCTATTAAGCCAGCAACTGATCTGGCATTATTATTAAGTTGGATTCATGTATTGATTTATGAGGAGCTCTATGATAAGAAATATGTGGAGCAATATGCATTTGGATTTGATGAGTTAAAAGCTCATGTAAAAAATTTCACACCAGAATGGGCCTATACAAAAACAGACATCGATCCTAAAGATATTCGAGATTCAGCTTATGAGATGGCTAAAGCTTCCCCTGCTGTTATTGTTCACCCGGGTCGTCATACCACATGGTATGGGGATGATACACAAAGAACTAGAGCTATTGCCATTCTGAATGCACTCTTAGGTTCTTTTGGAAAAAAAGGAGGATGGTATTTTGCTGAAAAGAAAAGTGTTCCTCATTTTCCATCCCCAGAATATCCACATCCAAAATGGACTTGGAAAGACATCACTAAGAAAACATATAAAGGAGCAGGAACTGGTATTTCCAACGATTTAATCAAAGCTTCTTTACCAGAAAATAAAAACGAACACAAAGTTAAAGGTTGGATAGTTGTCGGTACCAATCTAATGACTACTATTCCTGATGTGGAAACCACTAAAAGAGCCATAGAGAATTTAGACTTTATTGCAGTGGTAGATACCATGCCCATGGAAATTACTGGTTATGCCGATATACTTCTTCCTGAGTGTACTTATTTAGAAAGATATGATGACATCAGGTCGAGTCAGCATAGAATTCCAAATATAGCATTACGTATGCCTGCAGCTAATCCTCGTTGGGAAAGTAAGCCAGGCTGGTGGATGGCTAAAGAGATCGCAAATCGCTTAGGATTAGGAGACTATTTTGCTTACGACAGTGTTGAGGAGGAGTTGGACTGGAAATTCAAGCAAATGGGAACCAGTCTCGAAGAAATGCAGAAAATTGGTGTGAAACAATTTGATAAGGAAACGGATTTATACTTAGCCGATGGTGAAGAGCACTATTTCAATACCGATACTGGTAAAATTGAGCTTTATTCCTTAGACTTAGAGGCTAAAGGTTATGACCCAATGCCTAAGTTCATTGAGCATAAACAACCTGATTCTGGATTCTATCGTTTGATTTATGGTAGAGCTCCAATGCACACCTTTGGACGTACCATCAATAATCCAAATCTTACCGATTTAATGGATGAGAATAAGATATGGGTAAACCCTAAAGTAGCTAAGATATGGGGAGTAGAGGCTGAGCAAGAAATCTGGTTGAAAAACCAAGATGGAAAAATCAGTACTTTCCCAATAAAAGTAAGGATTACAGAAAGAATTCGTCACGATAGTGTATATATGATTCATGGATTTGGAAATACTGAAAAGGGCTTGAGTCGTGGATATGGAAGAGGTGCTTCAGATAGTGAAATGATTACCAATGTGAAAATTGATCCTATAATGGGAGGAACAGGAATGAGAGAGAATTTTGTGACTTTCCTTCTTGAGAATCCTCATTTAGAGGAAAACAAAATAGAAAATAAGGAGGCTGAATCATGAGATATGCCATGACCATGGACACCAGAAAGTGTGTTGGATGTAGCGACTGCGTGGTAGCTTGTCAAACAGAGAATAATGTTCCTTTAGGATATTGTCGAGATTGGATAGTGGAGCATACTGCTGGTACTTATCCTCATCTTGATATGGAGCTTCGTTCAGAACGTTGTAACCAATGCGATAATACGCCTTGTGTGAGAACTTGTCCAACAGGAGCTAGCCATGTGATAGAAGGAGGGATTGTGAAAGTAACTCCCGAGGAATGTATTGGGTGTGGTGCTTGTATTCAGGCGTGTCCCTACGATGCACGTTATTTCCATCCAGATGGTTATGTAGATAAATGTACATTCTGTGACCATAGAGTTAAAAAAGGACAAACCACAGCTTGTGTGGCTGTATGTCCTACCAAATGCCTCACTTTTGGCGATTTGGATGATCCAAACTCAGATGTGTCAAAATTATTACGAGATAGAAAATGGAAGGTTTTAGCACCTGAAGCCGGAACTAAGCCTCATGTATTTTTCTTAACTTAATTATTTATAATCATGAACGAAGAAATTATAATCAGCGGTAGGAATCTTCCATATATCGATCCAGTATTAAACATCTGGCATTGGCAAATTCCACTCTATCTCTTTGTGGGAGGATTAGCCGCCGCATTGATATTTTTCTCTGCCTATTTTTTTATTAGAGGTAGAGGAGACGAATTGAAAACTTCTGTACAAATTGCACCTATTTTAGCGCCATTTGTTATTGTCATAGGTCTAATAGCTTTACTTCTAGACCTTAGACATCCAGCTTATTTTTGGCAATTATATACCACCATTCGATTAGATTCTCCAATGTCGTGGGGAGCTTGGACTTTAGCAGCTATCATGCCATTATCAGTCATCTGGCCTTTAACTTTTTTGAAGGAGATAAAAGAATACTTCTCTGAAAGTGGAAAAAGAGTTAAGGGTTTGATTCAGTGGATTGAAGACATTATCAACGCCATTAAACCTCTAAAGCTAAGTATTGAATGGTTTACCAAATATCGTTACCAATTGGCATGGGTGAATGCCATATTAGCTATTATATTAGGGGTTTATACTGGAATTTTATTATCTGCTTTTAATGCTCGTCCTCTTTGGAATACAAGTATTTTAGGCCCTCTGTTTTTAGTCTCAGGATTGTCAACAGGAGCAGCGGTCATTATGTGGATGAGTAGAAGTAAAAAGGAAAGATTAATTTTTAGTAGAATCGATTTATTATTAATAGCTATTGAGCTCTTCTTTATTATCCACTTATTTATGGGGTTCTTAGCCAGTGGAGCAGTGCAAATTGAGGCTGCTCAATTATTCCTTGGAGGAGATTATACTGCCATCTTCTGGGCTGGAGTAGTTATGGTTGGATTAGTGATTCCTGCCATTTTAGAAACGATGGAGTTATATGGTTATCATATTCCAATTTCTATTCCAGCATTATTGATCTTAATTGGTGGATTATTATTCCGATTTATTATGGTGGAAGCTGGACAGATAACAAGATATTTATATTAATACATGGAAAAATGAAAGATATAAAAAGAGATAAACCAGATCCAAATAAATATATGAATCCCTATTTAGCAGGGATCCTATTAGGTATCGTTATTATAGCAGCCTTTTTCTTCAGCGGTGAAGGATTAGGTGGGAGTGGAGCATATAAAGATATGGTGAAAGCTAGTGTGGTTAAAGTAGCTCCAGAGTATGCCGCTGATGCATCTTATTTTGAAGAAGCCGCCAAGGCAGAACTTAGTCCTATGAAATCCTGGTTAGTTTTTGAAGTATTGGGAATGGTATTAGGAGGTGTGGTTTCTGGAGCTTTTGCTGGTAGACTGAAGTTGAAACTTGAGCACTCACCAAACATTACCTCAAGGACAAGAATCATATTCGCTATTTTAGGGGGAATATTTTTTGGAGTAGGTTCTCAACTGGGCAGAGGATGCACATCAGGAGCTGGACTTAGTGGAATGGCTGTGATGTCTTTGTCAGGCTTTATAGCAGCAGGTGCCATCTTTGGTGGAGGCTATCTGTTCGCGTACTTTTTTAGAAAATTATGGATTTAAAAAGAAAAGAAAATGGCACCAATATTTGAATTTACAAGTGAATGGAACCTGCTAGCAGCCTTAGTGATAGGATTTGCCTTTGGATGGGTTTTAGAAAGAGCCGGATTCTCTACTTCTAGAAAATTAGCCGGTGTGTTTTATGGATATGACTTTGTGGTTATCAAAGTGTTTTTCACAGCTGCTGTAACGGCAGCATTAGGGTTGTTTCTACTGAATCAAATGGGATTGTTATATTTTGACGAAGTATGGATGCCCAACACCTTTTTGCTTCCAACAATAGTTGGAGGGGTAATTATGGGAATTGGATTTATTATGGGGGGATTTTGCCCTGGAACTAGTGTCCCTGCTGCTGCCATTGGAAAAATAGATGCCATGTTGTTTATCGGAGGAATGGTAATAGGCATATATTTTTATTCGTTTACCTATGAATGGATCTGGGAAGACCTCAGAAACAGTACTAATTTAGGCAAAGTGAAAATGGGTGAGCTCCTCGGTATTGGAGAAGGCTTAGCTATTTTTGTATTTATTGTGATTGCCTTAGGAACTTTTTGGTTGGTAGATACTATCAAAAAGAAGTTTAAAATTGAAGATGTAAACTATTAATATAGAAATCATGAAAAAACAATATTTGTTAGGAATGGTTTTGTTTTTGGCTTTGGGTTTATTCGTCGCTTTTTCAGGAGTAAAGAAAAGAAGCTATGTAGAAACTAAACCAGACCAGCTGTTTCTCGATTTAATTGAAAGTACGCGTTACTTTTCAGTGGAAGAAGTGGCTCAAATGATCATTGCTGAGGATCCTTCTATACTATTAATCGATGTGAGAAGTGAAGAGTTCTTTAATAAATTCTCCTTAAATGGAGCTATAAATATTCCATTGAAAGAATTATTCAAAGAAGAAAACCTAGGGTATCTTGATCAAAATGTTTATAAAACCATTTTCTATTCCAATGGCAGTAGTGATGCTGATGTGGCTTGGATTATTTCCAATCGTATGGGTTTTAAAAACACATTTGTGATGTTGGGTGGATTGAATACTTGGGTTGATAATATTCTTCAACCGCGTGATAATTCAGTGATTTGGGATAAAGTACATGATCAAATGTATCAGTATAGAAGAGGAGCCAGTATTTATTTTGGTGGCGATGATAATGGAGTACAAGAAAGCGGTGGTGAAGTTAAAAAACCAAGTGCAGCTCCTATCAAGCGCAAGAAGAAAGAAGTAGAAGGCGGTTGTAGTTAATCATTCATCCTCAAAAACTAAAAAAATGAAAATAATAAAGAAACTATTTTTTGTGATGCTTTTGGCTTTTATCATGGTCTCTTGTAGCGATAGCAGCAAAAAGGAATATGCTTTAAGCATAGATGAAACCCTAGATGCCTACTTACATAAAGAAGATATTTTGTCCATAGAGAAATTGGCTAATATCCTACTTTGCAAGCATGAAAATGTTTATCAAATGATAGATCTAAGGACGCCTCCTGAGTATATTAAAAGTCATGTGGAAGGAGCTATTAATATCCCAGCTAAGAATGTTTTGGATATGGAATATTATGATATCCTTAATCAAGATGAAATCATAAACGTGCTTTATTGTCGTGATAAAAACCAAGCTATAAATATTTATATGATATTGAAACAATTAGGTTTTAAAAATATAAAAGTAGCTTTAGGCGGATATGATTATATCAATGAATTCATTATCGCTCAATATGGTATTCATTCTGGTGATTATAACGATGAGAAACCCAAATATGATTATTTGAGGATGGTAGTTGGTGTAGATCAGCCAGTTCAGGATAGTATTTCTGCTCCTCAAGTCATTGTGAAGAATCCTAACAAAGTGGTTAAGGATTTTGATGAAGAATGTCCAGATTTAAACTAATACACAAAAATTAAGTAAATGAATAATTCGAAATATATCATCATTATAGCACTTCTTTTAAGTCTAGGACTTAGTTCTTGTCAGCAAAAATACGAGCCAGGTCATGGTTTGAAAGAAGTTCCTGAAGGTAGAATAGATATACCTGAAATTGAAGCTCTCCTCACTTTTATGGGAAATTCAGGAGATTATATCAATTCACCAACTTTCCCTAGTTTAATAAATGCTGAGGATGTCTTCGAAAATTTAAATAGCTATTTTATTATAGATATCCGAAATAATGAGGACTATAGAGGCGGACATATTAATGGAGCTGTTAATATCGATATTCCAAATTTGATGGATTATCTAACCAAAACGGTTGCAGCTTCAGCTTATGACAAATTAGTGATTGTTTGTAAGAATGGACAAACATCAGCCTATGTAACTGGAGTGCTTCGTTTGTTAGGTTATAGTAATGCTTATTCTATGAGCTATGGAATGTCATCTTGGAATCCGAGTATTGATTATTGGAGTGATAGAGTATCAAATAAATATGCAAATAAGCTAGAAATAAAGGAAAATGCTTTATCAAGAACCTATCCTTTTCCTCAAATTAAAACAGGTCAATCCTGTGGAGCTGAAATATTGAATGCTAGAGGAATCACTCTATTCAATACGCCAACAAATAGGTTGATGATAAAAGCAGACAGAGTGTTTAAGGAGTTAGATGAGTTTCACATCATAGCCTATATGCCAAAGGAAATCTACGATCAAGGTCATATACCAGGTGCATTTCATTATGAACCAAAACAATCTTTAAACAAAGAAGACTTACTAAACACGCTGCCATCGAATAATAAAAAGATTTTAGTTTACGATTATACTGGACAAACGGCTTCTTTTGTGATGGCATATTTAAGGCTACTGGGGTATAATGCTTTCACAATGCCCATGGGTGCCAACAGCTTTATGTATCATATTTTGGAAGCCAATGGGAAACCCGTTTTTGAGAAATCGAAGAAAGTAAGTGATTTTCCTTTGATTAAAGGAAATACACCAACCGATAAAGAATTTGAAAAACAAATCAATTCTTCTACCCCTGCACCAAAAAAAGAGAAAAAAATTATAAAACGTAAGAAGAAAGAAGTAGAAGGCGGCTGTAGTTAAAAGAAAACCTAAATCATCAATTATATATTTTAGAGATTTCCATTGGGGAATCTCTTTTTTCATAAGGAATTTTGTGGTCTACAATTATTTATTTACAACAAACGTTTGCGGTTCTTTTTTAGTCTAACATTGCAATAATCACATCTTTATTTAGTTACTTTTGTGATTCATACAAAAAAAAATCAGATGTTTAAAAAATTATCAGTACTTCTAATGGCATTTTTGGTGTCATTTGGGCTATTTGCTCAAGTAGTTACTACCAATCCTGCTTTTCCCCAGGAAAATCAACAAGTTATTATTACTTTCAATGCTGCTGAGGGGAGCCAGGGATTAATGGGCTATACTGGAGATATCTGGGCTCATACAGGTGTAATAACTGAGAATAGCACTTCTGGAGGTGATTGGAAATATGTAGTTGCTGGTTGGGGTGAAAATACCGATAAAGCCAAACTTACTCGTATTTCTGATGATATCTATACTTTAGATATTGGCCCATCAATTCGTGAATATTATGGCGTACCAGAAGGAGAAGCTATCCTCCAAATAGCTTTGGTTTTTCGTAATAGCGATGGAAGTCAAACAGGAAAAGATGATGGTGATTTAGATATTTTTACAGATGTTTATGAAGCAGGATTAAATGTAGATATTGAATCTCCAATTAATGGAACCATCATCAATTTAAATGAAACTATTCAAGTAATTGCAAATGGAACCGATGCCGATTATACTAAGTTCTATATTAATGATAATTTAATTGCTGAGTTCGATCCAGAAGGGTTTACTTATGATTATACAGCAACAGTTGATGGTAAAACTACATTTAAAGTTGAAGCTTACTCTGGTGCAGATATGGTAGTCGATTCCGCTTATATTTTTGTGAAAGGGGAGGTTACTGTTGAAGAACTGCCTGCTGGTATGAATGACGGAGTTAATTATTTAAGCGATAACTCTGTTATTTTGAGTCTACTAGCACCTGGTAAAGAATATGCCTTTGCCATTGGCGATTTTAGTAATTGGGAAGTGAGTGATGAGGTATTCATGAAGAAAACTCCTGGTGGAGAGCGGTTTTGGGTACAAATTGATGGTTTAACACCTGGCCAAGCTTATATTTATCAGTATTATATAGATGGAGAATTGAAAGTGGCAGATGTATATTCAGAGCAAATCTCTGATCCTTGGAATGACCAATATATCGATGAAAATACTTTCCCTAATATGCCAGAATATCCAACAGGAAAAGCAAGCGGTATTGCCTCTGTTTTGATGACAGGACAAGAAGAATACCAGTGGAATGTAGAAAATTTCCAAGCACCTAAGGTTACTGATATGGTGATTCAAGAAATCTTAATTCGCGATATCCATGCAAACCATAATTATCAATTTATGATTGATACACTTTCTTATTATAAAAATATGGGCGTCAATGTGATTGAATTAATGCCCATTAATGAATTCGAAGGCAATAGCTCTTGGGGATATAATCCTTCTTTCTATTTTGCCGTAGATAAGTATTATGGAACTAAAAATAAACTGAAGGAGTTTATTGATCTTTGTCATGCCAATGGAATTGCTGTCGTTATCGATATGGTTTTAAATCATTCTTACGGACAAAATCCTCAAGTGTTGATGTATTGGGATGGAATCAATAACCGCCCTGCTGCTAATAACCCATGGTTTAATGTGCAATCTCCTAATACTTCTTATAGTTGGGGGTATGATTATAATCACGAAAGTCCTTTTACAGAAGCTTTTGTGGATAGTGTGAATTCTTATTGGATTAGCGAATATAAAGTGGATGGATTCCGTTTTGACTTCACAAAAGGTTTTACTAATACTTCAGGTGATGGTTGGGTATATGATGCCAGTAGAATAGAAATTCTTGAAAGAATGGCCAATAAAATTTGGGAAGTAGATGACGATGCTTATGTTATTTTTGAACATTTAGCAGATAACTCAGAGGAAAAAGTTTTAGCTAATAATGGTATCTTATTATGGGGAAATATGAATAATAACTTCAAAGAAGCTAATATGGGTTATAACTCAAGCGGGAAATCTGACTTAAGTTGGTCTTCTTATCAAAGAAGAACTTGGAATGATCCTCATGTAGTATCTTATATGGAAAGTCACGATGAAGATCGTCAGATGCATTACAACCTTACTTGGGGAAATAGTAATGGAGATTACGATATTACTAACTTAGGTACTGGATTAAGAAGAATTGGTTTGTCAACCCTGTTTCATACCATCATTCCAGGTCCTAAAATGTATTGGCAATTTAGTGAGCTAGGTTATGATTATTCTATCAATTGGCCAAGTGGAAATGATAACGATAGGTTAACTCCAAAACCACCAAAATGGGAATACCAAGAAGATTGGCAAAGAATGTATCTTCACGATATTACAGCTGCTTTAAATAAGCTGAAGACTGAGCAGGATGCTTGGGAAACCACCAATTATGAGATTGATGTTTATGGAGCCATTAAAACCGTAACCTTATTGCATGATGATATGAATGTAGTAGCTGTTGGAAATTTTGATGTGGTAAATAAGGAAGTAGAAATCGATTTCCCAAATAGCGGAACTTGGTATAATTATTTCGATGATCAAACCATCACTATCGGTGCTGATTTAAAATGGGCTACCACATTAGATAGAGGAGGGTATTTCTTATTTACAACGGTTGAACTAGAGAATCCAGAATTAGGTACTGGAATTAGTAACAGTCCAATGAGTTCAAATAGCTCCTTAACCCTGTATCCAAATCCAGCACAAGATCAATTGCTTGTCCTCCTCCAAAGTGGAGCAAAAGGAAGTCTAGAGTTAAAAGTGCTAGACATTAATGGTAGAGAGGTATTCAGAAAATCTAGTTATTCTGTTACCAATACCTACGAAGGCGTTATTCCTGTAAATAATTTGGAAGAAGGAATTTATATTCTTCAAATTCAAACCGAATCTAGTATTATAAGTCAGAAGTTTATGAAGTTATAAACTGAAATTAAAATATGGAGAATCCTCAAATTATTATTGGTTTGGGGATTTTTTGTTTTAATTAGGATTTTATAGTTGCTCATACATAGCAATTATAATGGGTAGAACCTAATGAAAATCTAAAATATATCAGGCACAAAAAAAACCAGTTTCCAAAAGGAAACTGGTTTTATCATATAAGTAGCTACTATTTAATAGCGTCTACAATGGCTTTGAAAGCAGCCTCGTTATTCATTGCCAAATCGGCTAATGCTTTACGATTCAATTCAATTCCTTTTTTATGGATTTTACCCATAAATACTGAGTACGACATACCATGTATGCGTGCTGCAGCGTTGATACGTGCAATCCATAATTGTCTGAAATTAGCTTTCTTAGCTTTTCTGTCGCGGTAGGCATATACTAAACCTTTTTCATAGGCGTTTTTAGCTACTGTCCAAACATTTTTTCTACGGCCGAATTGTCCTTTGACACGGCTCATAATCTTCTTGCGTCTTGTTCTAGCCGCAACTACATTTACTGATCTTGGCATTTCTTTAATTTTTTTCGATTTAGCGTTCCATTAGAATCTTAAAGGCTAAATCAATAGTTTTTAAAACTTAATTTTTACTTACAAAGCATTAACTTAATATTAGGCACATCACATGGTTCAACCATTGCAGCATAAGTTAAATTACGCTTTTGCTTCTTGGTTTTCTTAGTTAAGATGTGGCTTTTATAAGCATGCTTTCTCTTAATTTTACCTGATCCGGTAAAGGTGAACCTTTTTTTGGCACCGGATTTAGTTTTCATTTTTGGCATTAGTCTACAATTTATTTATTAATAATAATGCATTTCTGTGGCAACAGCCACTATATAAATAAGATTACTTATTTCTTTTTCTTAGGGGCAATCATCATTATCATTCGCTTTCCTTCTAATTTAGGAAGGTTTTCAACCTTGCCAAACTCTTCCAAAGCTTGTGCGAACTTTAATAATTGCAATTCTCCCTGATCCTTATAGATGATATTTCTTCCTTTGAAGAATACATCTACTTTAACCTTAGCACCTTCCTCTAAAAACTTTTCCGCGTGTTTTAGTTTGAAGTTGAAATCGTGCTCATCTGTATGAGGACCTAATCTGATTTCTTTCACAACTACTTTGGCAGTTTTTGCTTTTATTTCTTTTTGCTTTTTCTTCTGGTCGTAAAGAAACTTCTTATAATCTATCACTTTACAAACTGGAGGATTCGCAGTTGGAGAAATCTCCACCAAATCGAGTCCTTGTTTTTCAGCAAGATCTAGAGCTTCTCTTAGATTATAAATCCCAGGTTCAATATTTTCCCCTACCATCCTTACTACAGGAGCAGAGATATAATGATTTATCTGATGTGCATTTTGTGGCTTTTGGTATGAACCTCTGTTTCTTCTACCACGATAGAATTTTTTTGCTATGGCTAATATCTCCTATATTAATTAAACTTAGTTATTTCTTCCACTTCTTTCTGAATCATCTCAATGAGCTCTTCTACTTTAAAAGTTCCTAAATCACCTTCACCGTGTCTTCGAACAGAAACAGTACCTGTTTCCTCTTCTTTTTCTCCAACTACCAGCATATAAGGTATTTTACTCATTTCGGCGTCACGAATCTTCCGACCCATTTTTTCACTTCGAGTGTCAATTTGGGCGCGAATTTCGGCATTTTCCATGAGATTAAAAACTTTTTCAGCATATTTTTGATATTTATCGCTGATTGGTAAAATTGTCAATTGCTCTGGAGTTAACCAAAGTGGGAAATTTCCACCACAATGTTCAATCAAAACAGCTACAAAACGCTCCATAGAACCAAAAGGAGCTCTGTGAATCATCACAGGTCTATGTTTTTCATTATCTGAACCTACATATTCCAACTCAAAACGCTCAGGTAAGTTATAATCTACTTGGATGGTTCCCAACTGCCATTTTCTACCCAATGCATCCTTCACCATAAAGTCCATCTTAGGACCATAAAAAGCGGCTTCACCATATTCAACTACGGCAGGAATCCCTCTTTCTTCGGCTACTTCGCGAATTGCATTTTCAGCATATTCCCAGTTTTCTTCAGAACCAATATACTTTTCTTTATTATCTTGATCTCGTAATGAAATCTGTACTAAATAGTCTTTAAAGTCTAAAGCTTTAAAAATCATTTCAATGATATCCATTACTTTTTTAAATTCATCTTTTACTTGCTCAGGCATACAGAAAATATGTGCATCATCCTGAGTAAATCCTCTTACTCTTGTTAAACCATGAAGTTCTCCACTTTGCTCATAACGATATACGGTACCAAATTCAGCAAAACGAATAGGAAGATCTTTATAAGAGCGAGGTGCTGTTTTGAAAATCTCACAATGGTGAGGACAATTCATAGGCTTCAATAAAAACTCTTCGTTATCAACTGGAGTCTTTATCGGTTGGAAGCTATCTTCACCATATTTAGCGTAGTGCCCAGAAGTAACATAAAGCTCTTTCTGACCAATATGAGGTGTAATTACAGGTTGGTATCCATAACGCTTTTGAACCTTCTTTAAGAAATTCTCTAGGCGTTCTCTTAGCATGGCACCTTTAGGTAACCATAATGGAAGACCTTTTCCTACTTTTTCAGAAAAAGCAAATAGCTCTAATTCTTTTCCTAGCTTACGGTGATCTCGTTTTTTAGCTTCCTCTAATAATTCCAAGTGTTCCTTCAACTCAGCTTTCTTAGTAAAGGTGATACCATAAATACGAGTTAACATCTTTCTTTTCTCATCACCGCGCCAGTATGCACCAGCAATCTTAAGCAATTTAATGGCTTTAATAGGAGAGGTGTTTATCAAGTGAGGTCCACGGCAAAGGTCAGTAAATTCACCAGTTTGATAGAAAGTGATTTCACCATCTTCCAAATCGTTAATCAACTCTAATTTGTATTCGTCACCTTTTTCCTCAAAATATTTAAGAGCTTCTGCTTTAGAAACTTCTTTTCTATCATAGGTTTGTTTTTGCTTCACCAGTTCTTTCATCTTTTGCTCGATTTTCTCGAGGTCTTTTTCAGAAACAACTTTTTCACCAAAATCTACATCATAATAAAATCCATTCTCAATATCAGGTCCAATTCCGAATTTCACTCCAGGATAAAGAATTTCTATAGCTTCAGCCATTAAGTGAGCAGAAGAGTGCCACATGGCCGCTTTTCCTTCATCATCAGTCCACGTGAGTAGTTGTAGAGAGTCATTATCGTTTAGTGGTCTTGAGGCATCTTGAACTAGTCCGTTTACTTTGGCAGCTAGTACGTTACGTGCTAAGCCTTCGCTGATAGTAAGAGCCACATCGTGACTTGTACTACCGTCGGGCATTTCTTTTACCGAATTATCAGGTAATGTGATCTTTATCATGTTTGTAATAATTTCTAATTTAGGGCTGCAAAGGTAACAAAATTATAGCTTAATCGAGTCTAATTTTTCAAGGAACTATTGTTAATAAAGAGTTTAAGGATTTAGGTTGGAACATGGGCAAATGAATTCGTTCTTGTTAACGAATGTATTCCCCTATTTTAATAAAATTTGTATTATTTTTGAATAGCTAAAAAGATAATTATATGTCTGGATTTTCCATGCCTCCAACAAAATGGGTTTTTAGAAAGAAACCAAATGAAATGTATTCCACAAAAAGGACCACCAATGTCGGTATTGAAAATGAACACAGGGAATTTAAACCTCAACCTAAATTGAAATGGTTTAAAAGTAGTCTGCAGCCATTTTTCTTCTTTTTGTTAATTGCTTCTATTGGCCTTGTAATTGGCTTGTATTATTTCAGCAGAAAAGATGAAATGATTTCTAGGACAATTAATCAAAAAGAAAAATTAAGGAATCAAATCTACGAAAACACTAATTACCTGCTCGATAATGCGGAGTATCTATATGCAAGTGGCGATTTTGTGTCTGCAAAGAAAGACTTGGATTTAGTTTTAAAATCGAATCCCCAAAGTGTAAAAGCAAATAGATTATATATTCAAACCATAATTCAACTCGTTGGGAAATATCCAAGCTATAAAGAGGAAGCTATACAAAAGACAAAAGGATGTTTACAGTATTTGACGGATTCAGAGAATGATGAGAAATTGCTTTTGACTTATCATCAAATTATATTAGAAAAGTATTAAGATTTTAAATTTAGGCTGTTTTGTTAAAATCATGGTTTAAAACTCCGAGCTTCGCACTTCATGCTTCCAGCAATTCCATCACAAATAAATCACAAATCAAATCACTAGGTCTACATAATCAATGCTTTTTCTACCTTTGAAAACAAAAACATGAAATATCCTGAATTTTATAATCAAGTAGAAACCATTAAATTATACGATCCTTTATCCGATTTTTTAGGTGCTTTTGAGGAGGGTATTATAGAATTCTCTTATTTAGATGTGGTGAAAAGTGCTGGACACTCCTGTGCGACCATGGCTGGAGCCTATTTAATAACACAAACTGCTTTAAAGGCTCTTTATAAAAATGAAATGCCTCAAAGAGGTGGAATCAAAATATCTATTAAAGGAGATATAGAAGAAGGAGTAATGGGAGTGATGTCAAATACTTTCTCACAAATTACTGGAGCTACAGAAATAAGTGGATTCAAAGGCATTGGCGGAAATTTTGTTCGTCATTCCTTAATGGAGTTTGGTGCTGATATTAAAGGTGCTTTCCGATTTGAAAGAATAGATAATGGAGAATTTGTTGACTTGGTTTATCATCCCATACCACCTGATGATAAACAAATGCCATTGATGCAAAAAATCATGATGAAGCAGGCAAGTGAAACTGATGTAAAGGAGTTTAAAGTTCTTTGGCAAGACAGAGTAAAAAGGACTTTATTAGATCATGCTACAGATCCAAATGTGATAAGGATAGTATAATATGCTTGAGCTCGTTGAATCAAAAAGACTTCCTAAGTTGGAGGATAAACTAAGGCTTTCAGATTTACCTGCTGGAATGTTCCAGCAAGTATCTTCTCGCAAAGCTTTTAAAAATGCTATAACAAATGGTTTGGTTCATCTTGATGGTCGACAGGCATATACTGCTGATTATGTATCAGGAGGTGAACAAATTGAAATTTTTAAGGATGCTAATCACAAAATAAAGCCGACTATAGATCTCAAATTAGAAGTATTATTTGAGGATGAGTACTTGGCAGTAGTTAACAAGCCGGCAGGTATATTGGTCAGTGGGAATAAAAAGTGGACTTTGGAAAATACTTTGTCATCGAATTTGACAAAAAGCAATAAAGAAGGGGCATTAGAATTTCCTGAACCCATCCACCGATTGGATTATCCTACCAGCGGCGTTTTGTTGATTGGTAAGACCAAAAAAATGGTCATCCTCCTCAATCATCTTTTTGAGGAACGTCAGGTTCGGAAGATATATCATGCGGTCACCATTGGCAAAATGGATCAGGAGGGAGTCTGTGAATCGGAGATAGAAAATAAGGTAAGTAAGTCTACGTATCAAGTACTATCAAGTTTAGAATCTCCCAAATACGGTTTTCTTAACCTTGTCCAACTCAGTCCTCATACTGGCCGCAGACATCAGCTTCGCATTCATATGGCAGAAATGGGAAACCCCATCTTTGGCGACCTTAAATACGGAGCAGAAGGTTTGATTTCTAAAGGCAATGGCTTGTTTTTGCATGCCTCCTCCTTACGTTTTGTTCATCCTGTAACTGGTTTAGAATTATATATAGAAAAGTCTTTGCACACGAAGTTTTTGAAAATATTTCCTAATGGTTAATAGAACCATTAACTGATAGCGGATACCTCATACGTTTTATAGGGTTAAAAGTACTTTTATTATCAACTTATATGCTTCAAGGGGATTGGTTAAATATAGTATAAATCTACCCATTAAAAAACCAACATTAAACTTAAAGTTTAAATGTTGGTTAAATACACACTCCATTGAAAAATTCTACCTAATTATTATTTTATGTTTTTCATTATGATGGATCGAGTTTAGTTTAAGTAGATATACTCCATTCTTTAAATGACTAATATCTAAATTATGATTATTATGAATGGAGGATTCTTGATAAAGTATTTTCCCTTTTAAGTCAGTTAGGGTAATATCATAGCTTTCTTTTTGAGCCCATTTAACTTGAAATATTCCAGAAGAGGGGTTTGGAGAAATGGTGAGGTTTGATGCCGCCATGGATTCTGTTCCCATACAATTATGTACTCTGGCTAATTCTTCTTGGGTATAGGTAATTTCACTATCGGCGTTTGAAACCGTCAAGCTCACATCAAAATTACCAGGGTCAGGGAAATAAATCATCGGATTTTCTTCACTGGAAGTGGGAGGGTAGCCACCTTCAAAGGTCCACTCCCAGTTAGTGATTTCACCTAAAGACCTATCATGGAAGAGCATATAGTTTTCAGCACATATATCGTTATTATAAGCAATGAAGTCGGCTTCTAAGGCACAAAAGTTTTGATTGATACCATAGCCTTCTAAAACTTCTATCAAAGACTCCGCTGTAGGAATAGGCCATATATTCTGCTCTAATATACTATGATCGGGGGCTATAAGTACAAAAGTAGGATAAACAGGGATGCCATAAGCTTCACAAACGGCGGTTCCTCCTCCTTCTACTCCGCTTACCGATGGGTATGCTACTCCGAATTCTTCATCAAACTCATGACATTGTTCATCGGTATTACCATAGTCCATGGCGATAAATTCTATATCGAACTCACCACAACCAAAATACTCGTAGGCTTCGCTTACTTTTGGTACTGCTCCTTGACAGGGTACACAAGTAGTAAAGTAGAAATCTATCAAGACATACTTCCCCTGATTATCTAATAAGTCGAATAGGTGAATGTCGTTTCCATCTAAATCGGTAACTTCAAAATCCCCTGCTTCAGTTAGGTTGGTTTGGGCAAATAATTGGTGAAAGCCTAGAATAAATAGAATTATAATGTAAAAGGTTTTTCTCATGAGCTTTTCGTTTTAGGAATTATTTTTAGTCTTCTTCTTTGGTTGATTGTCTTCAAGTTTTTTTAATATTTTTCTTAAAGCTTCGTTTTCGTTTTTCTTTCTTTTGATCAGAATTTCAACCTCATCTGTATCTTTGTTTCGTCTGGTCATTCTTTTAATATTGATTTTGCAATGATATAGGTCTAATGGTTCTTATTGCCCTTTTTGCTGGCTACAAAACTATTACATTGATATTTTTGCTAGATAAAAAAAGCTTCATGTAGCTTGTATGGTGTTGTTATCTAGTATTATATTGCTTTTGTTAAAAAAAAGGCCAATACTTTAAGTTTTTAGATTAAAGTATTGGCCATCATGATGAATTATTTATGAATCATAATTTTATGAGTCGTTCTATTCTGCCCAATTTGAATTAAGTATTCCCCAATACTTAAATGTTGTAATGATATTTGCTCTAATTCGGAGTCTATTTTTTGCTCATGCAATAATATTCCTTGAAGATTATAGATAAAAATAGTTTCTGATTCTAATCCTTCTAAGTAAATTAAATCGCTAGTTGGATTAGGATAAATACTATAGCTCATATTCTCTATATCATCAGTAGCGGTTATTACTTCAACAAAATTTGAAAAGCAAAACTCTGAATTTCCTTCTGTATAGATGGCTTCAATAGCATAAGAAAAAGTATTAGAACCTGTTGAACCCCAATTATAATCTATAAAGTAAAGATCGGTAATTGGTTCTGCGTTTAGAGCTTCCCATTCCCATGGCGCGATATGAATTTCGTGTGATGGTCCTTTGTATATATTATATGAAACAACTTCATTAGCTGATTTTCCTTCTGACATTTGTAAGGAATTCACTCTAATTAAGGCAGAAACTACTGGCATTCCTAAGAAGTCAGATAATAGCTGAGGATCGGAATTTGGATATTGAATATAGGCACTGTTTGGAACAGATTCGCTATAATCTATTGCAAGAGCATCAGTACTTAGTTCATTATCTTTCCAATGTAGCATGGCATAAAAGTCTGATTCAATGGAGAGGTTAGGGATGTCCACTGTTAAAATGGTATCGTTATAAGTAAGAAAGCTGGCGCTTGAAATTAAAAGTTCACCATATTCATCTAAAATATCAATA
Organism: Lentimicrobium sp. L6; assembly: GCF_013166655.1. Lineage (NCBI taxonomy): Bacteria > Pseudomonadati > Bacteroidota > Bacteroidia > Bacteroidales > Lentimicrobiaceae > Lentimicrobium > Lentimicrobium sp. L6. The sequence continues at coordinate 6,741 of NZ_JABKCA010000067.1, read as the reverse complement.
CTTACCAAGTCTGTGGCATTATCATAAATATCGAATTGAATCTCCACAGATGTAATGGTGATGAGTTCGTTGTTTTCGAAGTAATTACCAAGTCTAACATCCTCATAAGGTTCGTTAGTCAAACTATAACTCACTGTATTATTGTCGTTCTGAAGTTTTATGCTTTCTGCATCAATAGGTTGTTCCCATTCTATAGAAGCAGTATTGGAACCTGCAACAGTATATACATTGAAAGGAATTAATTTGCTTTCAGTTAAAATAATCTCTCCTAAATCAATGTTTTCTTCCAAAGCTTCTATTTCTACGATATACTCATCATAACCTGTTAATTGAAGACTAAGCGTGTAGTTGTGAGCACCATAAACAGATTCAAAATTAAACTGCCCATCAGTATTGGTATTGGTAGAGAGGAATTCATATCCATTTAACTGTGCTAGAACGTTTTCTAATGGGATACTTGGTGCATTGCTGCCAAATACTTGGCCATTAATGTTGATAATAGGTAGTGCTATCATGGTAAAGTCGGCTGTGACTTCTGGAGCGTCAAGACTAATTTCTTGAGATTGATCATAATAACCTAAAGCTTCGGCTGTAATAGTATAATCTGTATAAGCTAAATCGGCAAAGTTATAATGGCCAGTACTGTTGGTATAAGTTTCTGTATTTGCTTCTATAACGCTAATCAATGCGTTTTCAATGCTTTCGCTGGATTCATTGCTGACCATACCATTAAGATCACCTGTCTCATTAATGTTTTGGAATATGAAGGTAGTAAATGGATGATCAGAATGGCTTCCAAAATAATCTGGTAAATCATAAGGATCGAGTTCGTATACATCGTTTAATCGTATAGAGCGAATAGGGCCTTCAGGAATAATACTTGCGTAAAATCTACATGCTGTTGATGGCCAACTGGGATTATACTGATAGAACTGAATAGCCACATTATTATTATCGGTGATTAGAATAGGTTCATCAAAAGGAATATAAACAGAATTATGTCCTGGAAATACTTCTATGCTATCATTAAAAACCATTTGCATTTCTTCTATAGGAATCCATCCACCTTCTAGGTTCTCTAAATTGGTTTGTTTTATCCAAACATCAAGGGGGAGGTTTTGGCCAACTCCGTGTAATTCATGATAATATAATGTAATTCCATAAAGGAAACCTGTTCCACCAAGTTCTTCATCATAATAAAGAATTTGAGAAATATCATCAGATCCAAGTGTCCATGTATCACCACCGGTATTGAATGGGATATTTAAATTTACATCGTCGGCTTGTCCAATATCATAAGCTTGATAATCAGCTGGAACTACATATACACCATGCTTTGTTGATTTATTGTTTTCAAGATATTCATCTGCACTGAAAACGATTTTAGCATAGACTTTCATATCGGTGATACTGGTAAAAGTATGAGGAACGATAATGTTTGCTTCTTCCCAAGAATCTAGGTTTATTCCTGTTTCTTCTGCTATGATATCTCCAGCTTCACTTATGATTTGAACACTGTAATCGCTTCCATTAATGGTATTTAGTCCATAGTTTCTTAAATTTACATTAAAAACATGCTCTTCATCTTGTTTAGCTAAGTATTCAAAGTCAAGACCTTTAATACCTAAGTCATTATCGAAATGATGAACATTAGCTGTAGAAGTAAATAAATCATAGGAGCTGGTTCCAAAACTACTTGGCATTTCATTTACTACACCAATATAATTAATACCAGATGCAGTAGAGATATCCATAGTTACTTCAGTCCAATCCTCTAATATTGATTCAATTTCACCAATGAGATGAACTTCACCTGTACTTCCATCTTTCCAAATAAGCACATCACTATTTGTGAAATAGGCGCTATTGTTTACCCAAAAGCTAAATACATCACCATCCTCAATATTCAGAAGGGGAGTATATAGGGTATCCGAAATGGCTCCAAACATATTATTGTCTGTCATGGCTACATAATAATTTGGACCATGTGGTTGTGGATAAAAGTAGTCTTTTAAAGGATAGTCATCTGCTGACCACATTTCTGGTGGGAACATATCACTTTCAAAGCTCTCCCATAGCATGTTAACAGCTACATAGCTTGTCATTGAATTATTAGTGAGATCGTCATCAGCACTTAAGTTGATTTGAGCGAATAGATTATTGATACCATCTGCAAAAGAATAGTTTCCAATGCTAATATGAGCTTCTTCACCAGGTGCTAAACCTAAACCAGTCGCTTCGTAGGAAGTTTGTTCAACTTCATTTACACTCCATGCAATAGCAAAATCATCTATCAAAAAGTCACCATTATTTATTAAGGATACGATTACTTCTTGTTCTCCAGCGCTGGGTAAGTATCCATTAGGCTTAATATTTGTGATTTTGGCATCTTTAGGATCGGATACATAATACATTCCAGTAATTTCATTATTAGGAAGGTTGATATCACCATCTAATAGCAAAGTAGCATCTATTTGATAATCTCCAGAACTAGCAAAGTTATAAGAACCTATATTTACATTGATTTCTTCGCCTGGAGCGATACTGACACCATTTAAAGTATATGGTGTTTGTGCAATACTATTGATACTCCATTCTATACTGGCACTAGTTATATTATCTGAACCAAAATTATGAAGTTTAAGGGTCGCATTTTCAGTGCTTGGGCTAGGGTTGATTCCAACAGGATTTAGTATTTCAGTTAAGGCACCATCGATTAAATCACTAGGAGCGATGGTCACCTCATCGATATCCCAATGCGTCCAACAATCTGTAGCTCCCTGATAAACAAAAGCAATATAGATGGATTCCCCATTATATGCACTTAAATCAATGCTATGTTCTACCCAAGTACTTTCTACTTGAAGACTTTCAGCAAGTTCTACAAAATCACCATCTTCAGGATCGCCGCTTCCAGTAGAAATATAGATGCCTTGATAGGTGTAATATACTAAGTCAGTGGATTGTTCGAAGAAATTTAATTCGTAATTATCACTGATGATATCTACTTGTGGACTTACTAACCAATCGTCAGTGGCATCGTTGTTGATTTTATGTTTGGCACAGTTTCCTCCACCATATCCTTGGTTAGAACCCCATAGGATTGATCCTTCCCAACCTCCAACTTCATACATATATTCACTCCAATCTGAAGGAGGCCACGTTTCAAAACTTTCGTTTACCGCAGTTGTTTGGGCCGATAGTTGATTCAAAAATAAAGCTAATCCTAAAATTAATAGATAGTTTTTCATTTTGTTTGTTTTAATTTGACATTTTTCAAAAAAAAAGTATTGTTTGTGTATTCTTTAAATGTTTTAGCTTTCCGTTTGGATGCTTTTCATTCATTGTAATTTCTTTATTATCGAAGAATTTTAAATTCCTTTTACCGTATTATTCCGATGGAGCAATATTAGTACAAGAAATGGTGACGGCTGTCATTTAAGAGGTTATAAAGTATTTACTAAGCATTTAAAAAGAGTAATAATTGTTTCACAATAGTCTTAAGATATTGATAATTAGTGGTACTTGTTGTGTTGTTGGAAAATGGTTAGATTCTCATAGAAACAATTTAAAACAGGTTTTGGGAAATTAGAATAGATGAAAGTCTGCCTTTTCAATTTATCTTTACCATAAAATATGATGTGAAACCAAAGTGTAATCCTATGAAAATTCATTTATATAGAATTGGAATCAATTAAAGTGTCATTAGAAATCTAATTCTCCTCTGGTTTACAATTAAAGAACCTATTTTACATCATACTCCGGTGAAATGACACTAGCCTGAGAAGTTAAATAAAGCGTTGGAGTCGTTTTGATTGTATTGAGATATTTATTCTAGTACTAAAATAAAAGGAGGAGCATTCGAAACAGAGATTTAATTAAATCTGCGACAAAATAGAAACCAGATTCTCATCAGTTTCTAATTCCATTTTCTTGCGAAGACGAAAGCGCGCCATATTAATACTTCTCACACTTTGATAGGTGATGGCAGAAATATCTTTGGTGGACATATTGAGTCTGAGAAAGGCACAGATTTTCTTTTCATTAGGAGTGAGGTCTGGGTATTTCTCATTTAGATTATTATAAAAATCGGAATGTACTTCCTGGAATCTGACTTCAAATTCTTTCCAAACGTCTTTAGAGGAGTTCATCAATAAATCGCGAATAACGTCTTGAATGATTTTTTGATTTTCTTTTTTGAAGTTAAGTTTGGCTTGAGTCAGCTTTTCTGCAGTGTTGGTAATAAACTCATTTTTACTAAGGAGGTACATGACATTGGTAGCCAGTTCTTTATTTTTATGTTCTAATTCTTGTTGCAACTTGTCATGCTCCAATTTTAAGTTAGATCTCTTGAGCTCTACTTTGGCGGTTTTATTTCTCTGGTTGGCAAAAAGGAGAAAGGCTATAATGGCCACAAAAATACCTAGACCAATTAACAAGATATATATGAGTTCTTTTCTCTGCTGTTCAGCTTCTTTAATAGCATCCTCTAATTCAATTTCTTTCATTTTTTTATCGAAATCGAATTGCATTTCCAATTGAGTGATTCTTTTGATGCTGTTTTCGTTTAGGATACTGTCTCCATATTGTTCATAGGTTTTGAAATAATCAAGTGCTTTTGCATACTGACCTTCGCTTTCATAAATCTTGGATAACTCAAATGTGCTTGCTTCTATCCAATCGGCATAATGATTTTGTATAGCCATTTTTAAGGATTCCTTTAAATTCTTTTTGGCTTTTTCCTTATTTCCTAAATAGAAATGAACCCGACCTAAGTTTCCTAATATCATCACCATGGATCTCGATCTTGGGCCTAGGTAGTCTGATTCTTGATGATAGATTAAATCGTAGGCTTCGTTATAATAATGTAAAGCTTTTTGGTAGTTTTTCTTTAATATTTCATATTGTCCCAATTCAGTTAATACAATAGCTGCATCTACCAAGTTATTGGTTTCTTTGAACATAGATAATGCCTCAGAATAGTATTCCATAGCCAAACTATCATTTCCTTCTTGGTAATAGATATTGGCAATATTACTTACTGTATGTGCTAGATACTCTTTTAGGTTAATCTCTTTAAATCCCTCATAAGCTTTTAAATAATAGGAGAGGGCCTTATCTTTTTCTTCTAAATCATTATAAATAATTCCAGTATTATTATAAATATGAGGCAGGATATCAATAAAATCAAACTCTTCACTTATTATTTGGCTTCTATGGTAATAAAATAAGGCCTCTGAATGATTTCCCTGAGAAAGAAAGATATTTCCGATAACCATGCTTACTTGTGCATAGTCAAAGTCCATTTCTAAGTCCTGGAAATAGTCGCTGGCAATACTGTAAAAACTTCTTGCTTTTGATAGGCTATCGTAAATAACGTAATAATCACCCAAACTGGCTGCATTCTCTGCTATTCCTAGTTGATAGTTGATTCCCTGTGCATAGTTATATCCTTCTTTGGCATAGAATACTGCGGAATCAATATGCGTGTTCTTAAAGGATTGAGAGAGATTATTAAGGAGGATGGATTTTTCTTTATTCTTTCTTGCATTTTTTAATTCCATTAATAAGCTGTCAGATTTTATATCTCCTATGGCCTGTAAGTTTAATAGAACAGTAAATATTATGAGGATGTATGTGATTTTTTTCATATGATAATCTGCTTTCAAAAACATTCAAATTTAGCCTTTTTTTTCGAATGTATAATCCAATGAAATTGATTTTTTGAAAACTGAATTATTAACTCAAATGTAAGCATATAAAAAAGGAGTCGCACTTTGCGACCCCTCTCTCATTCTGTGAAACTATTATTTATTCAGTATTTATCACTTGTATCCTTCGACTCCACTTAGTGTACAGAAGTAGGTGACTTTTTTACTTCGATCATGCGGCATTTTTCACCATACATACTTTACTTCACCAATAATACTTTATCTGAAAACACTTTGTTTCCATTGTTGATGATAATATGATATAAACCAGTAGCATGTTCGTTTAGGAAAATCGTTTCGTCATTATTTTCAATCTTTTTTCTCAAGATGAGTTCTCCATTTTGATTGAAAATTTGAATATCAGATTTTATAGCACCAGTAATACTGAATTGACCAGTTGATGGATTAGGATATAGGCTAATGATCCAATTGTTTGGATTTTGAATGCCAGAGATAACTAGATTAATATCTATAGATACATCGTCTCCATCTATGATAAATTCATCATCATAAGCCATATAACCATTCATACTTACGCTATAGTTATAGGTTCCATTTAGCATGTTCTCAAAACTAGTTTCACCTTGAGCATCTGTTATCATAGTTAAACCATCAATGGTGATTTCAGCACCTTCAAGGGGAGTACTACCGTCAGCAACAGTGAAGTTTACAGTATATAGAGGATTCAATATTACAAACTCTTGTACATTTTCATCAATTAGAGAAACTGTACCACTAACAGACTCATAACCATCTAAAACTGCTGTATAATCATATTCTCCAGCTTCATAAGCTTCAAATAGTGCAAGGCCATCAAATCCTGAAATTACAGTGACTCCATCGATAGTTACTTCTACATTTTCTAATCCCATTGGATTACCAGCTTCATTACACCAGAAGAAAATGTCATAAGTATTAATTACAGGAATCATAATAATAAACTGCTCCACATTCTGGTCAATAATAGAAATGGTACCAGTCTGTGTCTCATATCCATCAAAAGAAGCAGAATAATCGTGGTCACCAATAG
>NZ_JABKCA010000066.1 GCF_013166655.1 Lentimicrobium sp. L6 | reverse complement strand
TTGAGTGGCACAGTTACATCGGTATAGGTGGCACAACATGAGTCAGCCTATCCACCAAAGCGAAAATCCTTTTCAGAATTCAAAAACTGGAAAGCGATGAGCATTTTGGAGACCATAAACCCGTTGGTGATGGAATTAAAGAATTACGAATAAATTTTGCTAAGGGTTATAGAGTTTATTTCAAAAAAAAAGATGGAAAGATTATTATCCTGCTGATTGGTGGAGACAAGTCATCGCAACAGAAAAACATTGAGCAGGCGAAAGAAATTTGGAAAAGATTAAACGAATAGAAAAAATGGAAACTTCAAAATTTGATATAGCAGATTATTTAGATAGCAAAGAGATGATTGCCGAATATCTAAATACAGTCCTCGAAGAAGGAGACAGTGCAGATATAATCACAGCCATAGGACATATTGCCAAAGCCATTGGAATGACCAAAATAGCTGAAGAAACAGGATTAAGTAGACCGAGTTTATACAAAGCCTTATCCAATGGTTCGAAACCTCAATTTGTCACCATAATGAAGGTTTTAAAAGCCATTGGAGGACAAATTCAGGTCAACCCAATATCGGCTTAAAAATGTTAAGGACATCAGAGTCCTTCCTATAACAAATCTAGTCAGTTTTTTATTAATTCTCCACACATAATATTTCCTATGTGCTAAAAATAGCGTTTGCTTTTTCGGTATTCTCGATCCTAATTATACATTTTTTATATTTCACAAAACATTCTTATACGCTTTTTTACGATTGCTAAAAAGACCTTATATTTGGCCAAAATAACGACATTAAGTAGACCATTTAAGGTGAATGGTCTTATCAATATCTTTAACCAAATGACCCATAAAAGAAACAAAATGAGATTCATATTTATTGCTTTAACAATACTCATTTCGGTAAGTGCCTTTCCTCAAAAGATACAGAAGATTGATGCCATTTTATTGAAAAAGGATTCAAAGGATACTTTAAATGTAAAAATCAAAGTGAGTGCTAATTTATTTGACAAGACCTTACTTAATGAGGGTAGCTTTTGTAGAAACCTAATCGTAATAGACACCAATGACAAAACTTGGCCAGAAGAAAAATGGCTTAAGCCAAAAGAATTAGATTATTTAGAGTTTATTGATTTTAAAGGGAAAACAAGGATATTTGTTGCCAGACAAGACACTGGACCTCTGAGTAAGATGGACCCTTTAAATAAATCATTATTCGAAGAGTTATTTGTAGGAGAGATTAGTTGGTATAGACAATATTCTTTAAATGCATATGATAGCTCCACCCATGAGAGTGATTATTTCATTAAAAAAGACAAAAAGAAACCAATATTTATTCATCTTTTTACCTCCCATAAAAAGCAATTATTAAAATTAGCCAAAGATATGCCTAAATTGGAGCCAATGATTCAAGCACTGAATAACTCTGATTTTGATTATGACATTCTAGAAATATTAAAAGCTTATGATGACTTTAAATCAAATAGTATCTAAAGCATTGTCTATTTATCTTACTGATCCGAATTCAATCTAGAACGATATTTCTATGACCAATAAACCAATCAAACTAACAGCATTCCTAATCATTCTAATAGGAGGGATCTATATTTTCAATGAACTGTCAGAATTTATGAAAATTGACAAATGCCTAGATTCTGGTGGTTCATGGAATGAGGAAACCAAAGAATGTATCCACTGTGAAAGTGATTTTAGGCAAATCAAAAATGCGGAGAATTATTCTACGAGTGCCTATTTTGAAATTGTAAATGAAACTTCAAACACTCTAGATTCTGTGCATATTGTTCCACAGGGCTATAAGAATGAGAACTTCATTGAAATACCAACGAATTATATTAGGGTTTTTATTGCTGATATGTCCTCAACTAAGAATACCGATGGTCATTATCATTTAAGCTTTTTGAGAGGTCAAGGACAAAGGGAAAGCATTGAATTTGGTAATTTCACCAATGGCCATCCATTAGAAGATATGACAACCATTATTATTGAAGCAGATACGGTTATCATATTTCGAGAATTTTATAATAATTAAAAAGCCTCCACCAAAAGGCTGAGATAATTTAAAACATAAAACCAAGACTACTACTCCCTAAACTTAGCCTTAATATTATTCTTATTAACCAATGACTTGAACTCACTCAACTGATCACCAAAGGCAGTTTTAGGGATTAAATTAAACATTTGCTTGTTTTGGTATATCAATATCCAATTTTTCAATTCCTTAACCTTATATGTTTTTTCCCAGCTCATTTCTGAACTAAATGTTTCACCATTTATTATTGTTTTCTCATCAGTAAAATCATAGGTGATTTTCTCTTGCAACCTACCATTAGAAGAAAAGCTTTTGTGTGCTCCAAACACTACAGAGATTGGCATAAATAAAAGAAAAAACAAGCCCATAAAGCCTGGTACAATTGGCGCTTCAGAATACATAGAATAATCTCCAATAGCATAAAGCAGAGTACCTGTTATCATCACCAAGCCTATGATATTAAGGAAAATGATCATTGGGCGTTTATAAACCAATAATAGCATCAACTTTAAGTATTCTTTTTTAATTAGTTTTGTTTCTACTAGCATAGTGTTTTCATATCAATTTGACTGTAAAGATACTTACAAATCAGTACTTCGCCATTAAAAACAAGCAATATAATTAATCCAACACGCCAATCACAACAGCATCTTCCAGACAAACCCAATTTCCACAATAGAGGCCATGCTCTTGTATGATTTTATAGGGTTCACCGATTTCAATACATGGAGGAGGGCATGATTCTAGGCATTTGCCATTACAATCCTTAGTAATCAAACAACCACGGGTTAAACCTATTCATATTTGACTCCTCCGGAGTCCAAAACAGATAGTTTATGAAATTTGTCTCTGAACAAGAAAGCGATTAAAGAAATTGTACCTAAACCATGCAAAGTTTATAAAGACTTACGAAGGAAAGTCTAGGACCGCCTTATCAGGAAGTCGTTAAGCGGAGCAAATAGCTTGTAGGAAATAAAAACAATACTGTTCGACCCTCGTTAGTGACCATTCGTAGAATGTCACTATAAGGAGGAGTTTATGCTGACATGCAATCGTCAACATTTATTGTTTTTCCGGAAAGCTATTTGTGGTTAGACTTGCTGATACAGCAGAGGTTTTGTTACACTTTTTAAAAAGTGTAGCAAAAAAATCATAACCTAGGGCCTCAATCCTTTCGCTGTGCTCAAGGCTTTGATCCCTTAGTTCATCCTAAAATAAATAATACTGTCTATCAAGTCTCTGAAGTTGTCAAATTTCAGTAGCTTTTAGCTAGGTTTATACTAATTGAAGAAAGAAAACAATCCTCTTAAATTAATTGTGACTTCTTCTTGACTTAATGAATGGTAAATCAAGTAAGAAATAATTCTTAGGCTACCCTATTTGTCACAATACCCTACCCTATAATCATTTAAACCCTAGCCTATAATCTATTTGCGACTTGAGGGAAAATACCAACTGTTTTTAAATGGTCATGGAATAGCCTTTACTATATGAGATACTGAGAAGTCACAAAGTTTCCTTGGAAGAATTACAGACACATTTTCCTATCTTTGCGCCCTTATGAATGAATATTTTAAATCCATCATTCTACAAAAAACTGGTGCTTCTTCTTTATATGAAAAAGAGGTGATTCAAGAGCTGTGGAGTGGTTATGGGAAAATCATACGAATAGGATTAGAGGATGCTTCTGTTGATAGTGTGGTGGTAAAGCATGTGCAGATACCCCAATATAAAAATCATCCACGCGGTTGGAATACTGATATCGGTCATCAACGAAAACTGAAGTCATACCAAGTAGAAACTGCATGGTACGATAAATACAGTAAAAACAGCATAGCCCGCCTGCCCCAATGTCTAGCCATTGAAACGAAAAATGATGAGGTGCTGATGGTGTTGGAGGATTTGGATGAAGCTGGCTATCCCTTACGCAAGAATGATCTTATATGGAAAGAAATAGTTGAGTGTTTGGCATGGTTGGCCAAATTCCACGCCAGTTATATGGGGCAAGTTCCAACTGGACTTTGGGAAGTGGGCACCTATTGGCATTTGGCGACCAGACCACAGGAATTGGAAGTACTGGATGATAAAAGACTGAAGAAGGCAGCTCCTATCATTGACGAAAAACTAAATAATTGTACATACAAAACCTTTGTTCATGGCGATGCTAAACTAGCCAACTTCTGCTTTGCTAAAGATGGACAGGTGAGTGGATTAGATTTTCAGTATGTAGGAGGCGGCTGTGGAATGAAAGATGTAGCCTACTTTATAGGAAGTTGCCTGGATGAAAATGACTGTGAGCGCTTGGAAGCAAAAATACTAGATACCTACTTTGGAATTTTACAAAGTGAATTGGAAGAAAGAAATGAAGCTTTAGAAAAGGAATGGCGGTCTTTATATCGAGTAGCTTGGGCAGACTTTCATCGCTTCCTAAAAGGATGGAGTCCTGGTCATTGGAAGATAAACACCTATAGTGAACGCGTAACAGCAGAAGTGATCAAAAACCTATAGATATGAATCTATCCTTACTTACTAATATAGCCATCAAGGCAGCCCATTCTGCAGGAAAAGTCATTCAGAAGTATATGAATGATGAAATTAAAGTGGAGAATAAAAAGGGAGGAGAAAGCTATGCCTCACAAGTGCTAACCGCAGTAGATCTAGAATGTGAAAAGGTAATTCTTTCTCATCTACTTCCCACCTGTGATGAGTTTGATATAGCACTTTTATCAGAAGAGACCGAAGATGATGGCAGTCGATTCGAAAAAGATTTTTTCTGGTGCATCGACCCCATGGATGGAACCCTTGCTTTTATCAATAAACAAGCGGGTTTCTCTGTATCCATTGCTTTAGTCGCAAAAGATGGAACACCCTATATTGGAGTCGTGTTTGATCCGAGCACGGACACATTATACCATGCCATCAAAGGGAAAGGAGCCTTTAAGAATGGTATTCCTTGGAAAATTAAGCATATAATTAACCTCTTAACCTACACGACCGACCGAACTCTGGAGGACACCCCTCGTGCAACCGAAATAGAAAGTTTGCTAAATAAACATGTAGAAAAGTTGGGTTTGAATGGGCTAAGAGAAATTGCTGGAGCAGGTGCGGTATTGAATGCCATCCTTGTATTGGAAAATGGCCCAGCCTGTATGTTAAAGCTTCCGAAAAAAGAAAACGGAGGAGGGAGTATTTGGGACTTTGCTGCTACTGCATGTATTTACCAGGAATTAGGCTTGCCCGCAACGAATTATAAAGGAGGGAAATTGGACTTGAACAAAAAGGATGGTACTTTCATGAATCATGAAGGAGTCTTTTATGCTAATTTAAATGCATTTTAGTAGGCTTTTGGTTTATTGAGTTAGAGGAGTTGATAGAGTTTTAGAGTAGGAGTTTTTATCAAAGTATATATTGGGGAATACCAAAGGTATTCAATATAATAGCCGCGGGTTTTAACCCGTGGATATTTATGAGAAAAAATTCAAAGTCGGCCAAAGGATTTATTAGAAAACCTGATTCTCCTACCGACGATCTACTCAGATCTTCATTAAAAGGGATTTCAAATCACCCTGCAAAGTCGCACTGCCCTTCAATTTCATTTCAAACATTATACAATCGACTTGAGATAAATGGCATATTCACAAGCATAACTTACCACTCACACCTATTTAAACTCCTGTCCTCTAAAACCCAATGATCAAAAAAAAAACCTCATCAAAAGATTTGACGAGGCTTATATATCGTGTTTGAGATGTTTTAGTTTTCTCGTAAAACAAATTCATCATATTCCAATTCGAAACGAAGTTTATGCTTGGCTTCTTCCTGGGCCAGACCATTAAATATTTTTGCCATTTCATCATTTGGAGCGCTTTCGGCCAATTTTAGATATAACTTATAAGCTGCTTTTTCTCTTTTCATAGCTAAAGTTAAAGCATCAGAATAACTCATGTCAGCATTGGTATCTCCGCGAACCACAAAGTCAGCAATTTTTAAATCCATCACCTTTTCCACAGGCATATCGTATAAACCTTTTTCTTTGATACTAGTCAAACGAGCTTTGTGACCCATCTCTTCTTTAGCAAAATCCTCAAAGGTTTCTTTCATCGATTTTTCATCAAACTTGGCGGCAAGCTTCACATAGAAATCAACTGCAAGTTGCTCATTATTAATAGCAAAGTCTAATATTTCTTCAATAGAACTAAAATCTTTCATATGTTTATCATTTAATAATTTTGTCATACGTAGCTCGCAAGAAATTCTCTTTTAAATGAATAAAGGAAGGGGTTTCATGCTCGATTCATATTTCTGTTTAAAGTATTGCATCAAAGATAGGAAATCCCATCTGTTTTTTCAGTGGATTATATAGAAATTCAGAATTTTACGCAAAGACTGGGGAAGCTTCTTACTTTTGCTACCTTTGAGCATACCATATTTACCTTTGTGATTGAGTTTATTATATACAATACTTAATCATTGAGATACTTTTGTCCTGAACACTATTTTCACAAAGCCTAATATATCATCAAAAAACCTTAGTTTTGAAACTTGATATAGAAAGACAAATGAAAAGACTCCTCCTCTTATTACTCGTTCTAACTATTGTTCCATTTACTTTTGGTCAATATTATTCCTCAGGACAAGATCCAGCCTCCTTAAGATGGAATCAAGTGAATAGCGAAAACTTTCAAGTCATTTATCCAAGAGGATATGATTCTGTAGCTCAATACGTAATCAACACCATGGAATATGGAAGGATTTTAACCTTGAAAACTCGTCATATCGAAACCAAGAAAATCTCAATCATACTCCATAATCAAACAGTAAACAGCAATGCAGAAGTAGCATGGGCTCCTAGCAGAATGGAGATTTACACGGTGACTCCTCAGTCTACTTATGGTCAACCTTGGTTTGAGCAATTGGCCATTCATGAATATACTCATGTGCTTCAAATTTCAGCCATGAATCAAGGTTTTACCAAATTCCTCTATAATATTTTTGGAGAACAGGTTACCGTTGGAATCTTCGGATTATACGTTCCCTATTGGTTTATAGAAGGTGATGCCACCGTTTCTGAAACCGCATTGAGTAAAACAGGAAGAGGCCGCGACCCCAATTTTGAAGCAGAATTACGTTCTCAAGTATTGGAAAAAGGAGTTTATTCTTTAGAAAAAGCCAGCTTAGGGTCCTATGAAGATTTCACCACCGATCGCTATCACCTGGGCTATTTTTTGGTGGGACAAGGACGTGCCCATTTTGGTAAAGATTTCTGGAATAAACCCATGTCGAACATAGGAAAATACCCTTTAGCTATTGTTCCTTTTGGAACCGGAATCCATACCAATTCTGGATTGGGTAAAAAGGAATTCTATCAAGAAATGATAGATGATTTAGCTGCAAGATGGCAAAGCCAGCTGAATCAAACCAATGCAGATAATGTGAATACACTCACACAACATCAAAGCTATATCAACTATACCAATAACTTTTATTTGAATGATAAAAAGATATTTTCTTTAAAGAAAGACTATCATGATATTGGAAAATTTGTAAGCATTTCAACTTCTGGAAAAGAAGAAAAACTTTTTACTCCCGGCTATTACTTTAGCGAAATGATTAGTAAGGGTGGTGATGAGATATGTTGGTCAGAATATCAATACGATCCTCGCTGGGGCTATCGCTCTTTTACCAAAATAATGCTCTACAATACTAAAACAGGCAATAAAAGGACGCTATTAAAGAAAACCCGTTATTTCTCACCTGTGATTTCTCCATCAGGATCCAAAGTGGCCGTAGTAGAAGTAGACGAGTTTAGCAATAGATTTTTAGTGGTTTTAGATTCTAAAAATGGAGAGATCATCCATAGAATCAAAAGCCCTGATAATGATTTCATCGCCCATCCATCATGGTCACCGGAGGAGGATCAGATAGTGGCAGAGGTGCTCAACTCAAATGGAAAAGGGCTTGCCATATTCTCTGTTGACGAGCCACGAGTAAGACGAGTATTGCCCTACCAACACACCCATATTCAATATCCTAGCTTTTGGAAGAAATATATTCTTTTTGAAGCCGCATATAATGGTATCATGAATGTTTATGCTTTAGATCTTCAAACTAAATCGCTTTTCCAAACCACCAATACGGTCTTTGGTGCCAGCGATTACAGCATCAGCCCAGATGGTAAAAATATTGCTTTTGCCAATCATACCGCCATGGGAAAACAACTGGTTACTCAAAAATGGGATAGAAAAGACTGGATTCCAATATCAGAAGTAAAAAATCACTCCTATAAATTAGCTGACATTTTAAGTGAACAAGTTGATACTCTTCTTAATCCAAAACATATTCCAGACCATAAATATGAGGTGAAGAAATACAGTAAACTAGCTCATATCTTCAATATTCATAGCTGGAGCCCTTTGGGTGTAGAAGCGGATAATTACAGCCAAAGTCCAGGTATTAACATCCTTACTCAAAATAAGCTTTCTACCTTATCAGCAAGTGCGGGAATCAATTATGATTTCAATACACAAGCTCCTAAATATTCCGCTAATATTAACTATTCAGGTTTGTATCCAGTTCTTAGTTTGGGTATAGATTATGGCCGAAGATATACCAATATCATTGACCAACAAACACAAGATACCACATCCTATTATTGGAACGAAACCAATATGAATACCGCTGTTTATTTGCCGCTTCTATATACTAGTGGCACATGGTCACATCGCATACAACCTCAAGTGGGCTTTAATTATAAGCAAATAGATGAAGGAGCAGAATTAAATTTCAATTTTAGAAATATCAAATCAACCAATTATACGATACAATATACCACTACCAAAAAATCGCCATCTCAAAATCTTTTCCCTGACTTGGGATTGAGTTTATTATTGGCTTATAATGAAACTCCTTTTAATAATGATGCAGGAGAGATGTTAGCTGCCAATGCAGCCATTTATTTACCTGGATTTTTCCGCCACGATGGATTTAGACTCATGGGAACTTATCAAGACAAGTCCGAAAACTCCAGTTTCTACTCAGATATGGCCAGCCCTGCTAGAGGATACACATCTATCTTCTATGAAGACCTCCTCACCATTAGAGCCGATTATCAGGTCCCACTACTTTACCCCGATTGGAATTTAAGTTCCTTAATTTATACCAAAAGAATAGTGATGGGATTATTCTACGATTACACCCAACAACCAGATATACCGAGCAATCATGGCTACGCTGGAAAAAATGATTTCTGGAGTACAGGAGTAGATCTTACTGCTGATGTACATTTCTTAAGAAGTAAATTTCCTTTCCAAATAGGATTAAGGACGGTATATGTTGATGGTTATACGAAGAACCCACAGAGTATTCAATACCAGTTTTTGTTTGGTTTGAGTATTTAAGAGAAAGAGTAAAGTGTTATAAAAACAGCTAAGGTCAAACACCAATAACAAACAGCCAACTTTAAAATCCATTCATCTCAAACAATACAGTAGGAATCAATAGTAAGAATCCAAGGATGACAAAAGCCAAAGCAATTTTCCAGAACCACTTAAACCATACATCGTAGGGAATTTTTGCTACTCCTAAACATCCAATTAAAACGCCTGAAGTTGGGGTAATCATATTGGTAAAACCATCTCCAAACTGGAAGGCCATCACCGTGGCTTGGCGCGAAACACCTATCAAATCGCTGAATGGCGCCATAATAGGCATGGTTAAAGCTGCTTTTGCAGAACCCGAAGGAATGATGATATTTAGTCCTGTTTGAATCACATACATAATCCCTACCGAGGCCACTTTCCCCATCTCGTTCATCGACTGAGATAATCCATACATAATGGTATCTATAATCTTACCATCTTGTAATATCACTATGATTCCTCCAGCTAGTCCTACTATCAATCCCGCTGACAAAATATCTTTAACGCCATCTAAAAATAGCTTGGTGATTTCGTTTGGAGAACTGCCCATGGCAATACCTGAAGCCAAACCCATGGTAAAGAAAAGGGTTCCAATTTCTTTTACATACCAACCATAACCCATCACACCTACAATGAGGAAAACAATGGTAAATAAGAGTAAGGTGAGTATGAAAAAGTGAATGGATTTACGAAGAGAAAAGAAACCCATTATTGCGAATAAAGCGGTAGTAATGGGCAATACAAAACCTGAGAACTCACTATTACCAATCCTCATGGTGGTTTCTGGATAGAAATAAGAAAAACCTATTAATGAAATCAAAACCATAAAATAAGAATACCAAGCCGCCTTTGGAGTATGATATTCAAAGTTTACTTCTTGTGATTCATGTTGCTTTCTCCATACTTCGTCAGCAGCATACATGGGAGATATCTTGGGTTCTTTTTTTACTTTATTGGCCCAACGCAGGATAATGGTAAATCCGACTAGGTTGATTACAAACCAACAAAACAAACGATACTCAATACCTGAAAAAAGAGGAATATCGCTCAAGCCTTGCGCAATCCCAATAGTGAATGGATTTAAAACAGCACCAGCAAAACCGAGATGAGCAGCCACATAAACCATAGACATTCCGGTAATGGAATCATAGCCCATACTGATGGCTAATGGTATCATCACAATAATAAAAGCAATGGTTTCTTCACTCATGCCGAAGATAGCCCCAAAGGAACTAAACATCAACATAATGAGTACCATCACAATATTATTCACTCCTAGTTTCTTGAGAAACTGAATCCGTTCTAATTTTTTTGTGAATTGCAAAAAAGCCAAAATCCCCACATCAATAGCTTTACTGGCATTCATAATCCAAAAAGCACCACCAATGAGGAGGATAAAAATGATAATATCCGCTTGGTTGACAAAACCTTGAAAGAAAGCAGAAAAAACCTGCCATGTCTGAGGTTGGTCGGCCACATGATGAAAAGAGCCATCAACGATTACCGATTTGGTACTTCCATCAGGCATGAGCTTATCCATACGATCAAACTCACCACCTGGGATAATCCAAGTCAAGATGGCACTGGCTATGATGATAAAAAATACGATGACATAAGTATGCGGTATGTTTCTTTTCTTGGCCATTTTCTAGATTTTAGCTCACAAAAATAGAACATTAAACAAGAGGGCAAAGAAACTAAGAAGGATAATTAGTACAAAATCATACTTTAATTTGTACAATTATTTAAGACATGCTAACGCGGATTTGCAATCCGTGTGATAAAATACACATTCCATTACTATTGAATTTGCACGGAAAACATACTGAGGCTATAGTCAGCAGAACTTTCCGCGAAAGCCATTTATGAATATAATACCTGACCTACAATGCTTTATCTTTCTAGAGAATAATGAGTTTACCCTAAAAGTAAAATTCTCTTCAGACTATAGCATTTGGTATAATTCTAAAGAAAGGTGGTTTAGTTGAGTCAGATATAATTTCAGGCTTTCTAAGTCTGGACTGTCAGCTCCCCATAAATCAGCTTTCATTTTACCATATAATTCATTGGCTAGAATATCAGAATAAATAACTGATTTACTCAAAGTCCCATCTGAATGATTCTTCGAAAACCAAGCTGGAGTATAAAAAGAACGTTTTTCAGTAGGAAATACTTCCTTCTCCTCCATCAAGTCTAATATACCAATGGACTTGTTTACCAAAGCTTCTGCTTTTTCCTTTATCTCTGGAACCAAAATCTTTACTTCTTCAATCCAAAGTCTCAATTTCGACTCCTCAAAAACAACATAAGACTCCTCTAAATTGATTTGCTCAAAATAGGAAAGGATAAATGCCTTTTTATCCTCACAAGTTTTTCCAGAAACCACCGCTTCATTTTCTCCAATTTGGAAACCTAAAAACTGAGGAGAGTATGCTTTTTCATTTTGGCAAAGGGTAACAGCTTGTTCATTATAAATACACGAGATGGGGATTCTATCCGCTTTTTCTTCTCCGAGAATTCCTGCAAAGGAAATATTTTCAGCCACATAAGGCTTATCGGCAATTTTCTTCCAACAATGACCTACAAAATCACATTTGTAGGGAGAGAAGCACTGATTACCCACCTCCACTTTCGGACTGTGTTTCTCCAAAAGAACGGCTTTATTCGCCACCACTTTTTCGCCTATAAACTCTTGTCGACCCAAAACATTATCTGTCACATCCTCAAAAAGGAAGTATTTCTTCAAATCTATATCTCCTTCTAATCGGTAATTCTCATCCACATAAACCAAAAAGAATTGCTCAATATATAATCCTGAATTTTGAATCACCCAATACTGAAGAGCGGCATCAGTATAATAAGTTTCCGAAAGGTGTTTTGAGGATTTCACCTCATAGGCCATCCAGCCTTTTTCAGTTTTCACCAACAAATCTAACATCACCAAAACTTGCTCATGCTGAAAAGTAGCTTCATAGATGATTTCTTGTCCTTGCTCAATCAACTCAGACGTTCTCAATACCGACTTCTGATATTGGGATGGACTCTTTGGACTCACATCTATTCCACCCGGGAAAATCTCTTGTGCTAAATCACCCACATGATGACCTCTTTTAAATTTTGCTCTTTGCTCAGCAGTCAGCTTATCTCTTAAAAAGGGACGCTTTTTGTATAAATATAATGACTTTGGGCAGTGATAGCCTTTAATAAAAGTTGACTTCGAGAGTATGTGTTTTTCCATAGTGATTAATTGATTTGCAAAGATAAGTAAGTAATAGAATACTTATCACTGTTAATATTTTATTAATTGAATAGCATTTTACCTCATGACAGTTCAAGACAATATTTTTTTGTATACTTTTACTATTCAGAAAATTAAACTATCTTTAGAGAGCTCTTTTTTTGAGTAGAATAAACGCAAAACACATCCACAAAAAAACCGAATTGATTATTTATAATTAAACCTAAACGAATTTATACATTTAAATTAGCACCTTATGAAATTTAAAAACATGACTAAGGCCTTAATACTATTCACAGTAGTGATGGGCTTTGCTTTTGTAAACCATGCAGAAGCACAGGACAAAAAACCCAATATCCTGGTGATTTGGGGTGATGATATTGGAATTTCCAACATCAGCCACAATAATAGGGGCATGATGGGTTATATGACCCCTAATATTGATCGAGTAGCACAAGAAGGTATTGCATTTACTGATTATTATGCCCAACAAAGCTGTACTGCAGGTAGAGCCGCCTTTATAGGTGGCAGCGTACCTGTTCGATCGGGTATGACAAAAGTAGGCATGCCAGGCGCTAAAGAGGGTTGGCAAGCGACCGACCTTACTATGGCAACTGTTTTAAAAAGTCAAGGCTATGTTACAGGTCAGTTTGGTAAAAATCATGAAGGAGACTTGGATGAACATTTACCAACTAACCATGGATTTGATGAGTTTTTTGGAAATCTTTACCACCTGAATGCAGAAGAAGAGCCAGAAAACATGGATTATCCAGCGGATATGGTTTTAAAAGACGGTTCTACATTTAAAGAGAAATACGGACCAAGAGGTGTTATTCACTCTTGGGCAGATGGAAAAGGAGGACAACGCATTGAAGACACTGGACCACTTACCAAAAAAAGAATGGAAACCATTGATGATGAATCCATTAAGGAAACAAAAAGATTTATTACTGATGCTGTAAAATCTGGCGAGCCATTTTTTGTATGGTGGAATGGGACTCGTATGCATTTTAGAACTCACGTTAAAGAAGAACTTCGTGGTATATCCGGTCAAGATGAATATGGTGATGGCATGGTGGAACACGATATGCATGTTGGAGAATTGCTCGATTTATTGGATGAATTAGGCATTTCAGACAATACAGTTGTTATGTACTCTACCGATAATGGACCTCATTTTAATACATGGCCAGATGCCGCAACGACACCATTTCATGGCGAAAAAAATAGCTCATGGGAAGGTGCTTACCGAGTACCTGCTTTTGTAAGGTGGCCAGGTCATTTTCCTGCTGGAAAAACTTTAAATGGAATAGTTTCTCATGAAGATTGGCTGCCTACATTTGCTGCAATTGCTGGCGAAACAGACATTGTTGCCAAAGCTAAAAAAGGAGTCACCTTAGGTGGCAGATCCTATAAAAACCATATTGATGGGGTAAACCAATTGGATTACTTAACAGGTGATGTTAATGAGTCTCCTAGAGAAGGATTTATTTATGTGAATGATGCAGGGCAAATTGCAGCCTTGAGATACGGCGATTGGAAAGCTATGTTCCAGGTTAATAGAGCAGATCAATTACAAATTTGGTTAGAACCTTTTGTGGAATTAAGAGCTCCTTATCTATTCAATCTTCGTAGAGACCCATTCGAAAAAGCTTTAGTGGGTTCCAATACCTATTATGATTGGTATATTGATAGAGCCTATATCTTAATAGCCATTCAAGGCTACGCTTTTAATTTCTTAAAAACTTTTAAAGATTATCCTCCAAGCCAAACAGCTGGTGACTGGAGTCTTTCAAAAGTGGAGAAACAAATTGAAGAAATGATTATGAAAAGTAATTAGAATAAAAAATAATTTACAAAAAGGTAGACTTAAGGGTCTGCCTTTTATTTTTTAATGAAATAGACTATTAAAAATATAACTGATGAGTAAATCTGTAGCTAAAATATTAAGTGTCTTATTTTTGCTTACCCTGTTTATTGCTTGTACATCTAATACAGAAAGTGAGAATAAAACAACGAATAAAAAAGAAATATCAAACCCTTTACCCTCGTGGAACGAGGTAACTTCAAAACAAAACATCATCAGATTTGTAGAAGATGTTACCAACGAAAGCAGCCCCAATTTCATTGAAATAGAAGACCGAATCGCCACCTTCGATAACGATGGAAACCTATGGGCCGAACAACCTTATTATTTCCAATTACGATTTGCCTTGGATATGATTCAGAAAATGGCTCCAGAGCATCCTGAGTGGAAAGACGATGAGGTATTCCAAGCAGCCATCAATAATGATATTGAAGCTGTTCTTCATTCTGGTGAAGAAGGCCTGATTAAAATAGTAATGACTTCACATGCCAATAATAGTGCAGAAGATTTTCAAGCAGATGTAACAGAGTGGATAAATACAGCCAAACATCCAAAAACAGGAAAACTCTATAAAGAAATGGTTTATCAACCCATGTTAGAAGTATTGGATTATTTAAGAGACCACGATTTCAAACTGTTTATTGTAAGTGGTGGTGGAATTGACTTTATGAGAGCTTTTGCCGACCAAGTTTACAATATCCCAAAAGATCAGATTGTTGGAAGTACCATAGAAACCGATTTTGTGATTGGAGAAAATGGCCCACAAATCATTCGCTTACCAGAGCTCAATTTCAACGACGACAAAAAAGGAAAACCTATCGCTATCAACCGTCATATTGGTAGAATTCCAGTTTTTGCTTCGGGTAACTCAGATGGCGATTTACAAATGATGCAATATACCGATTCGGGAAAAGGCAAAAAATTTATGCTATATCTGCACCATACCGATGCCGAAAGAGAATGGGCTTATGATAGAGATTCCCATATTGGTCGTTTAGACAAAGGCTTAGATGAAGCTGCCGAAAAAGGCTGGACGGTGATTGATATGAAAAAAGATTGGAAAGTGATTTATCCATTTGAACTGGATAATGATAAATAATTTGATTTTCTTACCATAATGAATCGTATAAGTTAAAAAAAGCTAGGTATAGGAAGGTACTGTATAAATGAAAGATTATTTGCCATCCTTACTAAAAATGCTAAATAACTGAAACTCCATCCATCATTTGCTTTTCTCCCTAAAATTCAGCATATTTGTTGTGCTTCCAGAATTGAAATTATGAACACAATAAGCTTAACTACGATCCTCCGTTATCATGGGGAAATCAACGGCCCCATCATTAGTGAATTATTAGATGATTTAGATTTTAAATGCATCAATCTCGATGTGCCTGACACCAAGAGAAAGAAAATTTTTAATATTGCGGTGGAGATGTTTCAAAACCTCTACCACTACACTCGTGATTTAATCACGGAAGGGATAGAAGAAGAAGTAATAAGAGCCGTATTTTTGGCTTTTGAAATGGATGAGGACTATTATTATCTAAAGACCCAAAATCTCATTATCAGTAAAGATGAAGAAAAGCTCAAGCATAAGATTGACAAAGTAAATAATATGAACAATCAGGAGATCAGATCCTATTATCGACAAGTTTTGAATAATGAGGAATTTTCAGACAAAGGAGGAGCAGGATTAGGCTTTATAGACATGAAAAAGAGATCGGGAGAATATCTATCTTATGAGATATCAAAAGTAAATGAGAGTTTAAAGAAATATACTTTAATTGTAAAAGTGAAAAAATAATGAAACATTTAAAAATTGAAGGAACCAAGCAAAGTCCATTTGTAGACTTTAATGCGGAAAATGGGAAATTAGAACTTAGAGGCAGAAGTATTCCTGAAAACTCTTTTGAGTTTTACAATCCCTTGCTAGAATGGTTAATGGAATATGCCAAAAACCCAAAAGAGAAGACTGTATTAAAAGTATATCTAGAATATTTCAACACCTCTTCTTCAAAATATATTTTGGAGGTACTCAAAAAGCTGAAAGACGTTATAAAAGCTGAGGGAGAAGTCCAAGTAGACTGGTGTTACGATGCAGATGATGAGGAAATGATGGAAACTGGAGAAGACTACGAGGATGTTACTGGATTGAAGTTTGAATATCACGAGATAGAAGAAGATTAAAAGAGGAATGGCCAAAAGACAACGCAAGGAAAATATCTTTCAGAAGGAGAAGGCATATATAACAGAGGCTACTGAATTTCTGGAAACCGAAGACGCTCAATCCATCGATAAACTTCGTGAGGGATATGAATCTATCACAGAGAATTATGCTGAGTTGCTTGATCAAATCACTCTGATCACTCGTATTAGCGACCGACTACAAAAAAAACTAGACCAAACCAACGATAAACTAGCCACACTAAACGACCAACTCAACGATAAAAATGTAGAACTTCAAAATACCATTGACGATTTGGTAAAAGCCCGAGTGGGAAGGAAAGCGACAACCATTGTATTTGTTTTTGCCTTGATACTTTTTGTTTTTTCTGAAGCCTTAATTGAACCTTATATCGATTCTTATGCCGATAATATTTACATCAGTTTAGCCATTAAAGCCATTATTGCCATGTCGATAAAACCACTAGAAATGTTGGTGGAAAACAGCATGATGAAATCAGCCAGAAAGCAAAGTTTAAAGCAAAGGGAGTTGAAAAAGTTAAGTGAAACTCATAAAGATTAGGACTTTAAATTATAATTTTCAATGGTCCTTTGACCATCTCATTATTCTCACTAATTTTGTAGATTATTTTTTATTAAACAATGTGGTATTATATTACCTATTTTTACCTTTTCAAAACAAGAGCCCATGGAAGCTAAAACAGTAAAACTTTATGATAAAGAGTTTAAAATCTCTATCCCAGCGAATGAAATAGATCAGTCAATTTCTAATGTTGCTGATAAAATCAATGTAGATTACGAAGGTAAAAACCCTTTATTTATCATCGTTTTAAACGGTGCTTTTATGTTTGCATCTGACTTATTGAAAAAAATTCACATTGACTGCGAAATCACTTTTGTAAAACTGTCATCCTATGTAGGTACCAAAAGTTCACATGTGGTAAGAGAAGTTATAGGCTTAGATAAATCTTTAGCCGGTCGCAATGTAATCGTTGTAGAAGACATCATCGACACAGGAATTACCATGCATGACACTCTTCCTAAGCTTAAACAAATGGAAGCTGCCGATGTAAAAATCGCCACGCTACTCTTCAAACCAAATGCTTTCCAAAAAGATTTTCCTATAGATTATATCGGTATGGAAATTCCTAATGACTTCATCGTTGGCTATGGCTTAGATTATGATGGTCTTGGAAGAAACCTCGCTGATATCTATAAAATCATTGACTAAAACAAAAAACCTCATCTATGTTAAACATTGCACTATTTGGCCCTCCAGGAGCTGGTAAAGGAACACAATCTAAACTACTTTTAGAAAAGTATAACCTGACTTATATTTCAACTGGTGATATTCTACGTCGAGAAATTGCCGCGGGGAGTATTTTGGGTATGAAAGCTAAAGACATTATCGAGAAAGGGGGATTAGCTTCCGATGAGATCATTGTGCAAATTATTGAAGAAAGAATTACTAAAGATGAAAATTCTGATGGAATTCTTTTTGATGGTTTCCCTAGAACCACAGTTCAGGCCTATATCTTAGATGGATTATTATTAAGATTAAATACTTCTCTTTCTGCCATGCTCAGTTTAGAGGTCCCCATGGACGAACTCATAGAAAGAATGATGGAAAGAGCCAAAACCTCTGGCAGAAAAGATGATACCTTAGATGTGATCAAATTCCGAATGGAGGAATATGAAAATAAAACTAAACCTGTTGCCGATTTTTATAAAGCAAAAGGTTTATACCACCCCATTAATGGAACAGGAACCATTGAACACATTTTCAACAAGTTAACAGACACTATCACCACTACTTTGAAGAAGAAATTAATAAATGTGGTATTATATGGTCCTCCGGGTTCTGGAAAAGGAACTCAAGCTGAAAAAATCGCCGAAAAATACAACCTAGTTTATATTTCTACAGGACAATTACTTCGTAAAGAAATGAGAGAAAAAACAGAAATAGGCAAATCGGTAACTCATTTCATGCAAAAAGGAGAAATTGTACCAGATGAAATTGCTATTTCTTTAATAGAAAGTAAAATCAGAAGACACCCAGAAGCTAATGGATTTATTTTCAAAGGTTTTCCTAGAACTATTGTTCAGGCCTATATCCTCGATGGCTTATTATTAAAACTGAATCAATCAGTTTCTGTTGCCATTGGAATCGAGGTCTCAACACTTGAGTGTTTTAAAAGACTTTCCAATAGAGGCAAAACTGATGACAAACGTCCTTATGATGAAAATATGGAGCTCATAATCAACCGTCTAGATGAATTCTTTACCAGAACTCAAATTGTTGGTGATTACTATAAGAAACATAATAAATTTACAACTATAAATGGCCATGGTTCAGAGGAAGAAATATTTGAACGCTTGGTAGAAAAAATAGATAATACATTAACAACCAGGAGGTAATTCTTGAATCAAAATTTTGTAGATCATATAAAAATATTTTGCCGTTCTGGTAAAGGTGGAGCTGGTTCTGTTCATTTCCGTAGGGAAAAATACATCGCTTTTGGTGGTCCCGATGGTGGAGATGGAGGCAAAGGAGCCGATATTGTTGTTGTAGGCAACAGAAACCTTTGGACCCTACTCCACCTTCGATATACCCGACATATCCGCGCAGAGGATGGTCAATCGGGGAGCGGCAACCGCAGCTTTGGAGCAGATGGAGCAGACTCCGTTATTGAACTCCCATTAGGAACAGTATGCCGAGATGCAGAAACTGGCGAAGTAATTTGCGAAGTTGTAGAAGACCAAGAAAGTCATGTCCTTTTACCTGGAGGTAGAGGTGGTTTAGGAAACGACCACTTCAAAACACCTACCAATCAAACTCCTGAATACGCACAGCCAGGTGAGCCTGCTCAAGAACGAGATGTTCTTTTTGAGCTGAAGGTTTTAGCCGATGTAGGACTAGTTGGATTTCCGAATGCCGGAAAAAGCACCCTCCTCTCTTCCATATCTGCAGCTAAGCCCAAAATTGCTGACTATCCATTTACAACCATGACACCAAACTTAGGTATTGTTCCTTATCGCGATCATCGCTCTTTTGTGATGGCAGATATACCAGGGATTATTGAAGGAGCTCATGATGGTAAAGGCCTTGGAATTAGGTTTTTAAGACATATTGAAAGAAACTCCATCCTCTTGTTTTTGGTTCCAGGAACTACTGAAGATGTGAGAAAAGAATACGAAATCTTAGTCAATGAATTGAGGATGTATAATCCAGAATTATTAGACAAGGAAAGGTTTTTAATCGTTACCAAATCAGATCTACTAGATGAGGAGTTGGAGAGTATGTTGAGTGAGGATTTAAAAGATATTCCGCATATGTATATTTCTGCCGTTGCTCAAATTGGGCTGGACAAGCTAAAAGATGAGCTTTGGAAATTGATGATGAAGGATTATCATAAATAGTTTCTTCACCACGGAGGCAAGGAGACACGGAGGTTCACTAAGAATTTAACAAAACTATTGTGAAATTTGAATCTCTTTGTTTTATACACCACAGATAAAAATTGAACAAAGACTCATAGAGGTTTCATATTTAAAATGACAGAAGAAGAACATAATCGGATTTCAAAAAATAATACTAGATGCTGCTCTAACAGTTCATAAAGAGATGGGACCTGGATTATTAGAATCTGTTTATGAATATTGCTTAATTGATGAATTAAGATCTCGTGGTTTAAAAGCAGAACAACAAATATTACTGCCTCTATTTTATAAAGAAAAAAAATTAACCAAAGATTTCAGGATAGACATTCTAGTTAATGATGAGATAATAATTGAAATAAAAGCAGTAGAAATCCTATTACCTATACATAAAGCACAAATTATTTCTTATTTAAAACTCGCTGACAAATGGTTAGGTCTACTAATCAATTTCAATGTCCCACTTTTGAAAGATGGATACAAAAGATTTGTAAATGGTTATATTGATAAATAAAGATTCTTTTGTGTTTCTCTGTGCCTTAGTGTCTAAGTGTCTAAGTGGTAAAATTAAAAATGCACATCATGAGGAAATAGACTATTTTTGCATTTTTAAACAAGCATAAAACTGATAGATAATTAAATGGAATTTCTAGTCAATTTAGATCAATCATTATTTCTATTTTTGAATGGACTACATGCCACTTGGCTCGATCCTGTCATGTGGTGGCTGAGTGATAAGCTCATCTGGGTTCCTTTATATATTTTTATTCTTTACCTCCTCATTAAAAAATACCAATGGAGGAGCGTAGGAATCTTGCTAAGTATAGCCTTATTAATTGCGGCTAGTGATCAAGTTTCTGTTTGGTTTAAATATGGCTTTGAGCGATTCCGCCCAACACACACCGAAGGATTGAAAGAACAAATTCATACTCTCAATGGATATTTTGGCGGTGCTTATGGCTTTGTTTCTTCTCATGCCTCCAACAGCTTTGCCTTAGCCGCCATGACTTCATTTTTCTTGGCTCCCCATTATAAAAACTACAGATGCTATGCTTTTACTTGGGCAGCAATGGTGAGTTATAGCCGAATTTATTTGGGAGTGCATTTTCCGGGAGATATTATTGGCGGAGCTCTTCTAGGAATTTTATTGGCTTATTTAATTTATCGCTTTTACCTTTACTTTGGCACAAAATGCCCTAATAATTATTGCTAATGGGACACTTAGAACAAAAATATAATATTGATGTGGTTTTTGAGGACAATCACCTCATCGTCATCAATAAGAAACCGGGACAAATTGCCCAAGGCGACAAAACGGGTGACGAACCTTTAAATGAGATTTTAAAGGCTTACCTCAAGGAGAAATATGATAAACCAGGAAATGTATACCTGGGACTCGTTCATCGCTTAGATCGCCCTACTAGCGGAGGCTTGGTGTTTGGGAAAACAGACAAAGCCAGTAGTCGCCTCAGCAAAATGTTTCAAACCAGAGAAGTAAAAAAAACCTATTGGGCTGTAGTCGATCATCGACCTCCTCTAACAGAAGATACCCTAGAGCATTACCTCATCAAGAATCAAGAGAAGAATAAATCTGCCGTTGCAAAACCCAGCAATAAAAATGGTAAAAAGGCCATTCTTCATTATAAATACCTTTCGTCTATTGACAAATATCATTTGCTGGAAATTACTCTAGAAACAGGTCGCCATCATCAAATCAGGGCACAATTGGCTAAAATTGGATGTCATATTAAAGGCGATGTAAAGTATGGTTTTAAAAGAGGGAATCAAGACCAATCCATTCATCTTCATGCTCGATATATGGAATTTATACATCCGGTAAAAAAGGAGAATATGAGGTTTGAATTTGCCTTACCAGAAGATGTAGTTTGGAAAGCTTTTCTGTAAAAAATAAACCAAAAAAAGCCTCATCTTAAATTGATGAGGCTTTCTATATCAAAATATTTTGATTTATTTCTCTTTATTCACTCCAGCTAAGTCTTCTAGCATTTCTGTAGTAATAGATTTTGGCCTTTCTAGAGGATAGCTTAAAGCTCTGTCCCAAATTACATTTGAAAGTACTCCAAATGCACGTCCAATTCCAAATAACACAGTATAGAAATCGAATTCTGTAATACCATAATACCATTGAATGATGCCCGATTGCGCATCAACATTAGGCCAAGGGTTCTTCGCTTTACCTTGCTCTTGCAAGATTGGAGGAACTACTTTATAAAGCATATCAGTATATTTGAACAATTCATAATCTGAAAGATTTTTCTGACAGAATTCTCTTTGAATCGTATATCTTGGATCAGTCTTACGCAATACCGCATGACCAAAACCTGGTATGACTTGACCACTGTTTAGGGTATCCCAAACAAACTGCTTCATTTCATCTTCAGTTGGTAGCTCACCACCCATTTTTTCTTTTAGATCTTGTAACCACCTTAGTACCTCTTGGTTTGCCAATCCATGTAATGGACCTGCTAAACCATTAATCATTCCAGAAGTAGCATAATAAACATCCGATAACGAACTAGCCACTAAATGGCCTGTATGTGCACTAACATTACCACTCTCATGGTCAGCATGAACAATAAAATACATTCTGGCTACATCATCATAAGGCTTAGCAATGCCCATCATATGAGCGAAATTAGCACCAAAATCTAAATTCGGATTAGATTGAATTCTTACTCCATCTTTGTATTGCTTAGAATAAATATAAGCTGCAATCTCAGGAAGCTTAGCTAATAAATTCATAGCATCCTCATAAGTAGAATCCCAGTAATCCTGCTTATTCATGCCTGCATGATATTTTCTATTAAAGAAAGACTCACGCTGCATGGTCATAATAGCCGAAGAGAATATAGCCATGGGATGAGAACAGCAAGGATAAGCATCTATGACCTCATAAACATACCTCGGAAGAATTCTACGATTGCTGAAATCGTTAATCACATCAGCTACTTGGCTTTCTGTTGGTACTTCTCCAGTAAGTAATAAAAAGAATAGTCCCTCAACATAAGGCATACTTGCACCTTTAGCTTTAGGTAGCTTTTCAAATACTTCGGGCAATGTAAATCCACGATATCTAATTCCTTCATTAGGATCCAGGTAAGAAATATCGGTTACCAAACTTTTGATTCCCCTCATTCCACCTAATATCTGAGAAACAGTAACATCCGCCACTTTTACATCGCCATAATTATTCAATAAGTTGGCAACTCGTGGTCTGTGCTCTTGTATTTTCTGATAGAGTATGTTTTTTAATTCACTCATTATTATAGGTTTTTTAGATGTTTATATAATTCGTTTTTGTTATAGGTATCCTTCTTTATTTAAAACACCTTCAAAAATAGTGTTTTATTTCCTAATTTCATAGGGCCTAAAAAATAGCAGAGTAAAATGAGACCTTTGCAAACTACCCTTTTACAAAGGTCTCAGATCATTTAAATATTATCGATGATAGAATTCAATGTAGCACTTGGACGCATTGCTTTTTCGCAAAGCTCAGGATTTGGCAGATAATATCCACCAATCTCCACTGCTTTTCCTTGTACTTCTAACAATTCTTTTGTTATCTGATCTTGTTTTACATTCAGTTCCTTTGCTATAGTCTCAAACTTAGCCTTCATTTCGGCATCCTCATTTTGAGCAGCTAATGCTTCGGCCCAATACATGGCTAAATAAAAATGGCTTCCTCTATTATCTATCTCATTTACTTTTCTTGATGGTGATTTATCAAGGTCTAGAATTTTAGCCACAGCCTGATCCAGAGCTTTTCCTAATACAAGCGCCTTGGGGTTTTCACTTTTCACACCAAGATCTTCTAAAGAAACGGTAAGAGCTAAAAACTCTCCCAATGAATCCCAACGTAAATGACCTTCTTCTAGAAATTGTTGAACATGTTTAGGTGCAGATCCTCCAGCTCCAGTTTCAAACAAACCGCCATTGGCTAATAATGGAACGATAGAAAGCATTTTTGCAGAAGTCCCTAATTCTAGGATAGGGAAAAGGTCTGTTAAATAGTCTCTAAATATATTTCCCGTTACTGAAATAGTATCTAATCCTTGTTTAGTACGAGCTAAAGTATACTTCATAGCTTCTACAGGTGCCATGATTTTAATTTCCAAACCACTCAAATCATGATCTTTCAAATAAAGATTCACCTTTTTAATCAATTCTGCATCGTGGGCTCTGTTTTTATCTAACCAAAATATGGCTGGATTACCTGTAGCTTTTGCTCTATTTACTCCAAGCTTTACCCAATCTCTAATAGGTAAATCCTTCGCTTGGCTAGCTCTCCAAATATCACCACATTCTACTGTGTGTTCCATAATAGACTCGCCTTTAGAGTTCACTACACGAATAACACCATTTGCTTGTGCTTTAAAAGTTTTATCATGAGAACCATATTCCTCTGCTTTTTGAGCCATTAATCCCACATTGGACACATTTCCCATTGTCGCAGGATCAAAAGCACCATTTTCTCTACAGAAATCTATGGATTCTTGGTACCATTTTGAATAAGAACGATCTGGAATCATGGCTTTGGTATCATGAAGCTGACCATCTGCTCCCCACATTTTTCCAGAATCACGAACCACATTGGGCATGGAAGCATCAATAATGACATCGTTACTGGCATGCAAATTGGTAATTCCTTTATCAGAATCTACCATAGCAAGCTTAGCTCTATGATTATAAGTATCAGCAATAGCGGCTTCTATTTCTTCTTTTTGCGCAACTGGGAGTTTTTGGAGTCTTTGATAAAGATCACCTAATCCTAAATCGGCATTCACCCCTAATTTCGCAAATATTTCGGCATATTTAGCAAAAACATCTTTAAAATAAACCGATACAAAATGACCGAACATGATAGGATCTGACACCTTCATCATGGTGGCTTTCAAATGAACAGAGAAAAGTAAATCTCTTTTCTTAGCATCCTCTAATTCCTCCTCTATATAGCTACGTAATGCTTTAACACTCATATAGGAAGAATCCATAACCTCACCTTGCAACAAAGCTAGCTTATCTTTAAGCACAGTTACATGACCATCTTCACCAATAAATTCAATTTTTACATCATCAGCCTGAGCCATAGTAACTGATTGTTCGTTACCAAAGAAATCACCACCTTTCATAGTTGCTACTTCTGCTTTTGAATCTTTAGACCATATTCCTAATTTTTTAGGATGCTTTTGAGCAAATTCTTTTACTGATGGAGCGACTCTACGGTCGGAGTTCCCTTGCCTCAAAACTGGGTTCACGGCTGAGCCTAAAACTTTAGCATATCGAGATAACACATCTTTATCTGTGTCATTTATTATTTCCTCTGGATAATTAGGTAGTTTGTAGCCTTTTTCTTGAAGCTCATTAATGGCGGCCTTTAATTGTGGAATGGAAGCACTTATATTAGGTAACTTAATGATATTGGCTTCTGGCTGTTTTACCAATTCGCCTAGCAAAGCTAAATCGTCATTCTGACATTGCTCTTCAGTTAAGTAATCTGAAAAATGAGACAACACCCTGCCTGCAAGAGAGATATCACATGTTTCCATATTAATTCCCGCTTGGTTTGTAAATGCATTCACTATAGGCAATAAAGAATAAGTTGCCAATGCCGGTGCTTCATCTGTATGTGTATAGATGATTTTTGATTGATTGTTCTTCATCTTAAAATTGTTTGTCAATTTGGTTGATATTAGACTTGTTTAAATATGTGTGTTTTTTTGCATTTGTATGAAATACAAAGAACTTCTTTTTTGTGCTCGCAAAAGTGATAGTATTCTTTGAAATATCCAATCCGTAGAAACATGAAAAAGGCGAAAAGATGTCTATGTATTTTACCCGCTCAAAGGTACAAAGGATTTATGATGCAAGCATAATAAATATGTGTTTTTTTGTCTATTTTAACGCTATTAATGCGCTTCAAAACCGAAGTTCTCTTTCTGAGAAAAAAAATAATCTAAAGAAAATTGAAAATATTTTGAAAAAACTATTGCAAGATCCAAATTTATTATATCTTTGCACTCGCAAAACAACGATGGCGTCGTAGCTCAGTTGGTAGAGCAGAGGACTGAAAATCCTTGTGTCACTGGTTCAATTCCAGTCGATGCCACAAAAGCCCGAAATATTTCGGGCTTTTTTTATGCCCAATAGTTAAAATTTGAGAGGTTTGATATCCTCATAGATTCCTCATCTCGATAATTAGTATTTTTGCAAAAAATAAAAGAATGAATATTGCAGCATTGGTTTCTGGAGGAGTGGATAGCTCCGTTACAGTTCATTTATTGAAAGAAATGGGCTACGATCCTACTATTTTCTATATCAAGATAGGATTAGAAGACGAACCTGGTTATGTATGCCCCAAGGAGGAGGATATTGAAATTACTTCCTATATCGCAAAAAAATACGGTTGCAATATGGAAATTATTGACTTGCAAAAAGAGTATTACGAAACCGTGGTAAAGTACACCTTGGATACCGTGAAGGAAGGGTTTACACCCAATCCTGACATCATGTGCAATCTTTTAATCAAGTTTGGTGCTTTTAATGATAAAATGGGACATGAATTTGATAAAATCTCAACTGGCCATTATGCCGGTATTGAAACTAGAGATGGTGAGCAATTTCTTCATACCGCTGTTGACAAGCATAAAGATCAAACTTATTTCTTGGGCCGTATCACCAAGGCTCAATTGCAAAAAGCCATGTTTCCCTTGCAAGACATTCCTAAGCCTAAGGTTAGAGAAATAGCCCATGCTATTCACCTTCCCTCTGCTGGCCGCCCAGATAGCCAAGGAATTTGTTTCTTAGGCAAAATCAACTATAACGATTTTATTAGGCAATATGTAGGCGAAAACCCTGGAGATATTGTAGAGCTGGAAACGGGTAAAATCTGGGGAAAACATAAAGGACTTTGGTTTCATACCATTGGCCAACGCAAAGGTCTTGGATTAAGTCAAGGCCCATGGTTTGTGGTTAAGAAAGATATGGCGAGTAACATCCTCTATATATCGCATGGTTACGATCCCATTGCCCAGTATGGCAGCGAAATTAAACTTGGTGATTTCAAATTCATCAACGAACGCCCAGATCAAAATTATAATTTTTCCAAAGATGTGAAATTTAAAATCCGTCACAGCCCAGAATTCCTTTCAGGGAAGATGAGGATAGATCATAATCATATGATTATTGATGCCAATGAGAAGATTGCCGGGATTGCCCCAGGTCAATTTGGCGTGGTATACGATGAGTCAGAATCTATATGCCTAGGTGCTGGAGTTATCGATAACGAATTCTAAAAAAATAAATGCATAAAAAAAGGAGCTTTTGTGCTCCTTTTTTTATGTCCTAAGGTATCTGATATATATTTGCTTCATTCCTATAGCCAGGTTCATTCACAAACCAATCAGGATAACTAACACCACCACTTTGAGCCCAAGTGGTAAACATCAAATAACCAGTGTTAATTCTAGCTTTTTCATTCATATAATCAAAGCCATCTGGAATATTAATAGCCCATGGTAAATTGTTTTCAGTAAGGAAATATCTAGCGATACCAGCATTACTATCATCATCATATACTCCAAATAAATTACTATCAAATAAATCTGTTGGTTCATAACCTGCTAAATGAACTTCATATCCTCTATCTTGCTTCATCACGATAAAAGGATTGAAGTTTCCAATATCTAAATCATTAAAAGAAACAGAATTAGCAACAAAAGTGATATTTATGGTAACACTAACAGGCTCAACATAATCAGAACCAGGAGTAGTATTTACACCAATTCCAGAACCGGGATGACTCATGATATCAAAAGCATCGTCATAAACAATAAAAGTTGCTTTTGTTTGAGCAGCTTCAATACCATTAGAAGCCATATTAAAAATAGTACTTGGCTTGAAAACAGAACCAGTAACTGATAATACATCACTTGGGACAATGCTTGGGAACTGAAACCCAAACGCATTATGGAAAGAAGCTCCAAAAGCTTTCACTGTAAATACTGCTTCAATATCAGTAACGTAATTATTATCGCCTTTATGAATTTCGTAATTATACTCAACTACTAAATCATTAAAATCGTAATCCCCTTTTGCTGGATAAAGATCTTCATAAATCACCGTACCTGAAAATGATTCCTGCTCTTCTTCTTCAACTTCACAAAGAGGACCACCATTATCAGACTCACCGGCAACGATTAAAAAATCACCAAAGGTCATTCCTGCTAGAATCGTTATAGAGCAACTCGTATGAATTTCGACATTTTCTTCACCATTCACATATATTTTAATTTTAGCACCCATCTTATTATGATTATTAGCACCAACAAAACCAAAATCCCCACTTACATTATCTTCAAATATCACGAAATTATGATTTCCACCTTTCTTTTGAGTCACTTTAATCAATGGACTAGATTCAGAACCCAAATATTGAAGTGTCAACTGTGTAATTTGACCATCACATTCTCCACAAACATCATTGCTTGAATTTGCACTCTTGTCCATATTATTAAAGTCATGGTACAATGTATTTCCTTGTATATCCACAAATGATTCAGTCATACCATTGCTCACCTTTAGAACTTCCAAATAAGCTGGAACAGTAATCTTTGTATTCAATGCTTTCTGAGTAGTATCAGATGGATAGCCTTTAAAATATAATTTACTACCATCTACTGAAGTAATTTTAGTTCTAGCCAAACCAGCACTTTCAGGAAGAAGCAATTGAACCTCTAATGTCTTAGTTGTTTTCCAATCGAAATCAATAGGAATATTCAACTCTTCAAGAGTTGTTTCCGATGTTATAATGGGATCCTCATTTGTTGTGGACAACTCTTTTGTACAAGAAGTAAAAAGAACTGCAATAAACAGAATTAATAAACTATACTTTTTCATCATTATTCTAGGTTTAATTGTTGAGCTTACATTCTAACTACATATTCTATGCCGAATTTTGCTTAATACTGATTATCTACTACTTAACAAGACCGTTGCATGGTAATTAACAAAATAAATCACCTTATATAATTGTATATCA